>JAYSCC010000151.1:0-7125 GCA_041915065.1 Zavarzinia sp. | reverse complement strand
AGGCGGTGGTCGATGCCGTGCGCCTGTCGCACCGCTATATCGCCGGGCGCCAGCTTCCGGACAAGGCGGTCAGCCTGATCGACACCGCCTGCGCCCGCGTCGCCATGAGCCAGAACGCGATCCCGCCGGCGATCGAAGACCGCCGCCGGCTGATCGAACTCTCCGATACCGAGATCGGCATCCTGGAACGCGAAGCGCTCTCGGGCGCCGACCACGCCGAGACGATCGCCACCCTGAAGGGCAAGCGCGACCAGGCGGCGGCCGACCTCACCACCCTCGAAGCCCAGTGGGAAGAGGAGAAGAAACTCGTCCCCGAGATCCGCCGGCTCCGCGAGGAGATCGAGAAGCTGGGCGCCGGCGGCGCCGAGCAGGCGGCCGGGCTCCGCAGCGAACTCGAGGCGGCGGAGATCAAACTGACCGAGATCCAGGGCGAGCGGCCGCTGCTGAAGGCGGTGGTCGACGGCCAGGCGATCGCCGAGGTGGTGGCGGCCTGGACCGGGATTCCGGTCGGCCGCATGGTGGCGAACGAGATCCAGGCGGTGATGAACCTGGAAAATCGCCTGCGCGAGCGGGTGATCGGCCAGGACCACGCGCTGCGCGCCATCGCCCAGGCGATCCAGACGTCCCGGGCCAAGCTGACCGACCCGCGGAAGCCGATCGGCGTCTTCCTGATGGCCGGCACCTCCGGCGTCGGCAAGACCGAGACGGCGCTGACGCTGGCGGAAACCCTCTATGGCGGCGAACAGAACGTCACCGTGATCAACATGTCCGAGTTCAAGGAGGAGCATAAGGTCTCGCTCCTGATGGGCTCGCCGCCGGGCTATGTCGGCTATGGCGAGGGCGGCGTGCTGACCGAGGCGGTCCGGCGCAAGCCCTATTCGGTCGTCCTCCTCGACGAGATGGAAAAGGCCCATCCCGGCGTGCAGGACGTCTTCTACCAGGTCTTCGACAAGGGCCAGCTCAAGGACGGCGAAGGCCGCGACATCGACTTCAAGAACACCGTGGTGATCATGACGTCGAACGCCGGCACCGAGACGATCACCAAGCTCTGCGCCGATCCCGACACCATGCCCGATCCCGAGGGCCTGGCGGAGGCGGTCAAGCCGGAACTCCTGAAGTTCTTCAAGCCCGCCTTCCTCGGCCGCTGCACGGTAGTGACCTACTACCCGCTGGCCGACGACATCCTGCGCCAGATCATCGAACTGCAGCTCGGCCGCATCCGCCGCCGCGTGGTCGACAATTACGGCGCGACCTTCACCTATGCGCCGGAGGTGATCGACTTCATCGCCGAACGGTGCAAGGACCCGGCATCGGGCGCCCGCAACATCGAGAACATCCTCTCGCGCGGGCTCCTGCCGGACCTGTCGGCGCGGCTTCTGGCGCGCATGGCGGAGGGGGCTCCCGTCGAGTCCGTGCATGTCGCACTCGACGGGAAGGGGGGCTTCGATTTCCAGATCGCGTGAATGCGTGACTGGCGTCACAGCCCCATAGAGCGGTCGGCACTAAATATCAGAGGCGACGAGGGGGGCGGTCCCTAGCTGAGGAAAGACGGACCACCTCGTAGTTCGCGGCGGAGCCGGGAGGCTCCACCGGGTTTCTCAAGAGGCGACCAGCCTGATCATCAGGGACAACGGAGGATATTATGGCTCTCTACATGAAGTTCGGCGACATCAAGGGTGACGTCAGCGAGGCTGGCCACAAGGACTGGCTGCTCCTCGAATCGATTTCGCTCGGCTTCAGCCGCTACCTCACCTCGGCGGTCGGCGCCGGTCAGAACCGCGAAGGTTCGACCCCCGACTTCCAGGACGTGCACATCACCCGCACCACCGACAAGGCCACCCCGGAGCTGATGCGTCATGCGCTGGCCGGCGGCAAGGGCGGCCAGGGTGCCGAAGTGACGATCGACTTCACGACGTCCGACAAGGACCCGTTCGTGTATTATCAGCTGAAGCTGACCGACGTGCTGATCGGTTCCTATCAGCAGTCCGGTTCGGGCGGTGGCGCCGGCAACCGTCCGTCCGACTCGATCTCGCTGAACTTCCGCAAGTTCGAAGCGAAGTTCTTCCCGCGGGATCAGGCCAACAAGCAGGGCACCCCGGTCATGGCGGGTTACAACCTGTCGACCGCGCAGCCCATCTGATCGGCCGGGCCTGCGCCCGCCACGAAGACCGACCGGGGGCGGCTCGTCCGCCCCCGTTCCTTCCCGGAGAGCCGATCCGCGGCGCCGGGTATCCTGCGGAGGTCATCATGTTGCACGTCCTGCGTCGTCTTTCGGCGGGTCTCGTCCTGCTGCCGCTGTGCCTGTCGGTTCCGGGCGAAGTCGCCGCGCAATCCCGCGTCGACATGCGGGGCGTCGATCCTTCGCAGTGCGACGTCTATCTGGCGATCGGCAAGGCGCTGCCTCCGGAATGCCAGGACGCCGGACCTTCGGCCGGGGTGACCACCCGCGGCCTCGATCTCGATTTCGATGCCGGCTCGTCGGGCGGTGCGGCGCCGGGTGGCGCGCCTGCGACCGGCGGTAAGCCTGCGACGGGCACGACCTCGACCGGCGGCAAGGGGGTCGCGGTCGGCGAACCGCCGCCGACGCCCCATGTCCCGCAAACCAAGGAGGGCGTCTTCACCCTCCAGTTCGCACTGAATTCGTCGGTGCTGACGCCCCAGGCCAGGGCCGTGCTGGACAAGGTCGCGGTGGTCATGAACGACCCCGCCAACGCCGGTGCGCGCTATGTCGTGAAAGGTTTCACCGACGCCAGTGGCTCGGACGCCGCCAATATGGCGCTGTCCCAGGCCCGCGCCGACTCGGCCCGCGCCTATCTGGTCAACATGCGCGGCGTCGCCGCGGCCTCGATCACGGCCGAAGGCCATGGCGAAACCGGCCTGCTGCCCGGCCTGCCGGCCAATTCGCCCTGGCATCGCCGGGTCGAGATCCTGGCGGACTTCCGCGGCTGACGGCGGCGCCGAGGGGGACGAGCTATGTCGACCGCGCGTGACGCAGCCAAGGAGTCGGAACGGCCGTTCCGCCTGACCTCTCCCCTCGGCAAGGATGCGATGATCGCCGTCGGTGTCTCCGGCACCGAGGCGGTCTCGGCCCCCTACCACATCCGGATCGAGGTCGTCTCCAAGAGTCTCGACGTCAAGCCGAGCGACCTGCTCGGCAAGGCGGTCGGCCTGTCGGTCTCCTGGAGCGGCAAGCGCGACTTCCATGGCCTCGTCAAGAGTGTCGCCCCCGGCATGATGGCGGACCGCCAGTTCCGCTTCTACACGATCGAGATCGTGCCCTGGTTCTGGTTCCTGAAACTCACCACCGACTGCCGCATCTTCCAGAAGAAGAGCGTGAAGCAGATCGTCGAGGCGGTGTTCCAGGATTCGGGCTTTTCCGATTTCGACCTCTCGGGTCTCTCCGGCGCCGAGGCGACCTCGCCGCGCGACTATTGCGTGCAATACCGCGAGAGCGATTTCGATTTCGTCTCGCGCCTGCTCGAAGAGGTCGGCGCGCATTACCATTTCGAGCAGAAGGCGGGCAGCCACAAGATGGTGGTGGCCGACAAGAACGATTCCTTTGCCGACGTCGCCGATCCCGAGAAGCATCTGACCGGCTCGGCCCATGGCCTGCTCAGCCTCGAGACTTTCAAGGGTATCGGTTCTTATACGACGACCCGCTGGGTCCAGACCGACTATAATTACGAGACGCCGAGCCAGTCGCTGCAGACCAATGCGGCGACCGTCGCCGACCTGCCGGGCAGCCCGGTCTATGAAGTCTTCGACTATCCCGGCCTCTATCCGCAGAAATCGGCGGGTGAGACCCTGACCAAACTCCGCATGGAGGCGGACGAGGCGGCGCAGAGCGGGGCGGTCGGCTCCGGCTCGGCCCCGGACCTTTATGCCGGCGGCGCCTTCACCGTCGATGGTGACATGGCGGGTGCCAAGGGGCGCAAGTGGGTGGTCGGCGAGATCGAGCACCTGGGCTCCGACCGCAGCCTGTTCGGCAATTTCGGCGCCCAGGCGACGAGCTATAGCAATTCCTTCACCGCCTTCACCAAGTCGGTGCCCTTCCGCCCGAAGCGGATGACGCCGCGCCCCGCGATCGCCGGCATACAGACCGCGATCGTGGTCGGTCCCTCGGGCGAGGAGATCAATACCGACGAAATGGGCCGCGTCCTCGTGCAGTTCCACTGGGACCGCTACGGCGACCGCAAGGGTTCCACCTCGTGCTGGGTGCGCGTCGCCCAACCCTGGGCCGGCAAGCAATGGGGCGCCGTGTTCACGCCGCGTATCGGCGACGAAGTGGTGGTCAGCTTCCTCGAAGGCAATCCGGACCGGCCGCTGATCACCGGCAGCGTCTACAACGCGGAACGCATGCCGCCCTACAGCCTGCCAGGCGAAAAGACCAAGACCGGCATCCGAACCCGTTCCACCCTGGGCGGCGGTGCCGCCGACTTCAACGAGCTGACCTTCGACGACAAGAAGGGCTCGGAACAGGTCTATTTCCACGCCCAGAAGGACATGGCGCGCAAGGTCGAGAACGACGAGTCGATCGACGTCGACCACGACCAGACCGTGAAGATCCAGAACAACCAGTCGATCGAGGTCGAGCAGGGCAACCGCACGATCAAGGTCACCCAGGGCAACCAGTCTCACGAAGTCTCGATGGGCAACGATACGACCGAGATCAAGATGGGCAACATGTCGATCAAGCTCGGCATGGGCAACATGTCGACCAAGCTCGATCTCGGCAAACAGGAAACCGAGGCGATGCAGTCGATCGAGATGAAGGTGATGGGCTCGAGCCTGAAGATCGATCCGGGCGGCGTCACCATCAAGGGGCCGATAATCAAGATCGAGGGCGACGCCATGGTGCAGACCAAGGCGCCGATGGTGCAGTCGCAGGCCGACGGCATCAGCATCCTGAAGGGCGGCATCGTCCTCATCAATTGACGCCGTGAAGAGTATCGAAGGGACAGGAGCATGACGGCGGCGACACTGGCCAAGATCGCGACGGTGCGGAGCGGCGACTTGGCGCGCCGTTATCAGCCGAGTGCGGCCGTGATCGAGGCTCTGCGCGCCAATCCGACCGCGGATGGCGCCGCCCGCAAACTGATCGACGAGAAGGCGGTCGATGCCGCGATCGAGCTGCTGGCCCATGCCCTGCCGCGCCGCGAGGCGGTCTGGTGGGCGGCGACCTGCGTGCGCGAGCGGCTGCCCGAACCGGCGCCCGCGGTCGAGCTTCGCCTGCTCGCCGGGGCCGAGGACTGGGTGCGCAAGCCGAGCGACGAGCAGCGCCGCGCGGTCTTCGAACTGGCGCGGGCCGAAGGCATGGGAACCCCGGCCGGCCTGGTCGCCTCCGCCGTGTTCTTCTCGGGCGATACCTTGGGCCCAGCCGACCGCCCGCCGGTGCCGCCGGCCGGCAACCTGGTCGGCACCATGGTGGTCAACGCGGTCCGAATCGCGGCGACCCGCCTGGCCGCCCAGGAAGGGCCGCAGTGGCTCGCCGAATTTCTCACCGTCGGCATCGACATCGCTTCCGGCGGCTCCGGCCGCAAGCGCGAAGTCAAGGCAGAGGAGAGCGTCTGATGGGTCAGCCCGCCGCCCGCGTGACCGATATGCACGTCTGCCCCATGGTGACGCCGGGCGTGCCGCCGATTCCCCATGTCGGCGGGCCGATCCTGCCGCCCTGTTCGATCAATACGCTGACCGTGATGCTGCCCCAGGCGCGCGTCACCGACATGTGCCTGTGCGTCGGCCCGCCGGACGTCATCGTGCTCGGTAGTTTCACGGTTCTGGTCAACAATCTGCCGGCCGCCCGAATGGGCGACATGACGGCTCATGGCGGCTCGATCGTCATGGGCGCGCCGACCGTGCTGATCGGGTGAGGCGGCCATGGGCACCGTGGTTCGGCAGCGCGGGTTCGGCCGCATCTGGTGGGCCGCTCGGCTCGCCCTCGGCCTCGTCGTCGCCGCTGGCGCGGCCAGAGCCGAGGGCACGGCGATCGGCCCCGATACTTCGGCTTGTGAGATCCATCGGGCGCTCGGCCGCGAACTGCCGCCCGAATGCAAGACCCGCGGCCTCGACATGCCGTTCGATGCAGCGGACGCGCCGGCGACGCGCGAAGCCGTCTTCACGATCGAATTCGCCTTGAATTCGGCGCGCCTGACCGCGCAGGGCAGGGCTTTGTTGGACAAGGTGGCCGAGGTGATGAAATACCCGGGCAACGCCGGGGCGAGGTTCGTGCTGAAGGGCTTCACCGATGCCAGCGGCTCCGCCCGCAGCAACCTCGCCCTGTCGAAGGCGCGGGCGGAGGCGGCGCGGCTCTATCTGGTCGAGACGGGGGGCGTCCCCGCTGCCATGATCACGGCCGAGGGGCTGGGCGAGACCGGGCTACTGCCCGGCCTGCCGCCCAATTCGCCGCGTCACCGCCGGGTCGAGATCCTGGCGGATTACCGGGGGTGAGGCCGGGATGGAGGAAGTGGCCGCAATGTCGTCTGTTCGCGTAGACCGCCGCCGGGTAGGACCCGCATCATGGCGCTGATGCTCGCCTTCGTCGGCCAGGCGCCGGACGGGTTGCCGGCACGCTATGCCGTGCCGCCGGCCGGGGCGTCGATCGGCCGCGGTCAGGCGAACGACTTGGTATTGCCCGATCCCGAGCAGAAACTGTCGCGCCGCCACTGCGAGATCCGGCCCGACCGCGGCGGCTGGCTGCTGTTCGACAGCTCGACCAACGGCACCTTCCTGAACGACCAGCCGGAACGGCTCGACCCGCGGGTTCCCGTCCTGCTCCAGGACGGCGATTCGATCATCCTCGGCACCTATACGATGGTGGTGCAGATCGAGGCGGATGCGCCCGCTTACGAGCCGGACTACGGCCTCGCCCCGGCACCGCCGGTGGCCGACGTGGGGGCCGGCCGCTTCGACGATTTCGATCGCCTGCGCCATGACCCCGGCGCCGGTGCCGGCGGCGTGCCGGCCGACGATCCCTTCGCCGCCTTCGACCTCGAACCGCCGCCCAGTTACGGCACGGGGGCCGGGGCGCCGCCGCCCGCCTCCGACTTCCGCCTGGATGAGCCCGGGGAGGCGCAGGGCCGGCGCGACCTCTATCAGGTCGGGCGGGTCGGGCCGGCGGTGGAGTTC
>JAYSCC010000150.1:0-7132 GCA_041915065.1 Zavarzinia sp. | reverse complement strand
AATTGCTGGAACACCATGGCGATCCGCTCCATCCGCATGCGGCGGAGCACTGCAGGCGCGCAGGTGGCGATGTCCACGACCTCCGCCCCGTGGCGGACCAGGACCTTGCCCCTGGTGACCTTGTTCAACCCGTTGACGGCGCGCAGCAAGGTGGACTTGCCGGAACCGGAGAGACCCATGAGGACACAGATCTCGCCCGGCTCCACGGCGAGATCGGCCTGGCCGACGCCGATCACGACGCCGGTCTCGGCCAAGATCTCTTCCCGCGTCCGGCCAGCGTCGAAGAGCTTCAGCGCGCGGTCGACGAAGCCGCCCGGCTTGCCGTGATCCGGCCCGAAGAGAATGTCGACGCCCTGGAATTCGACCGCCGCCATCTCAATGGCCCTTCTTGCGGTCCGGCTGGCGGCAGACCCGGTCCAGGATCACGGCGAGCACGACGATGACCAGGCCGGCCTCGAAGCCCATGGCGACCCGAACCGAGTTGAGCGCGCGGACCACCGGCACGCCGAGCCCGCCGGCCCCCACCAAGGCGGCGATCACCACCATGGAAAGGCTCAGCATGATGCATTGGGTGAGGCCGGCCATGATGGTGGGTAAGGCATGGGGCAGTTCGATCTTGAACAGCAATTGCCGGCGCGAGGCGCCGAAGGCTTCGCCCGCCTCGATCAGGGCCTGGGGCACCGAGGAAACGCCGAGATGAGTGAGGCGGATCGGTGCCGGCAGGGCGAAGACGATGGTCGAGATCAGCCCCGGTACGGCGCCGAGGCCGAAGAGCACCAGGGTCGGGATCAGATAGACGAAGGTGGGCAGGGTCTGCATCAGGTCGAGCACCGGACGCAGCGCCTGGTGGAACCAGGGGCGATGCGCCGTGGCGATGCCGAGCGGCACGCCGATCGCCATCGAGATCAAGGTCGAGAAGAGCACGAGGGAGAGGGTTTCCAGCGTCTCCTTCCAATAGCCCTGGTTGAGGATGAAGAGCAGGGCCACGGCGACGAAGAGCGCCAGCTTCCACGACCGGCGCAGCGCGAAGGCGAGGCCGGCGAAGAGCAGGATCAGCAGGAGCGGCGGCATGAAGGTGAGCGCCGCGGTGAACCCGTCCACCACGGCGCGCACATTGTCCGAGAACCAGTCGAAGAAATCGAGGCTGTTGTCCTTCACCCAGTCGACCACCGCCTCGATCCACTTGCCGAGGGGAATCTTGTTGTCGACCAGGAAGGCCTGGATCTCGTCCATCGCTCCGGACCCGAGGTGTTACAGCCCGAGCGACTTCTTGACCGCCGGCAGGCCGGGCTGGCCGTCGAGCGTGGTGACGCCCGCGAGCCAGGTGTCCAGCACGTCCGGATGGGCCTTCAACCAGGCCGCCGCCGCCTTGTCCGGATCCTGGCTGTCGAACAGGATGGCGCCCATGATCTCGTTTTCGAGCGTCAGGGTGAACTTGAGGTTGCCCAGCAGCTTGCCGACATTCGGGCAGTCGGCTGCATAGGCGGCGCGGGTATTGGTGTAGACGGTGGCGCCGCCGTAGTTGGGGCCGAAGACGTCGTCGCCGCCTTCGAGATATTTCATGGCGAATTTGGTGTTCATGGGATGGGGTTCCCAGCCCAGGAAGACGATGCCCTTCTTCTTCCGCACCGCCTTCTCGACCTCGGACAGCATGCCCTGCTCGCTGGATTCGACCAGGGAGAAGCCCTTGAGGCCGAATTTGTCACCGTCGATCATGCCGAGGATCAGGCGATTGCCGTCGTTGCCGGGTTCGATCCCATAGATCTTGCTGTCGAGCTGGTCCTTGAACTTGGCGATGTCGGCGAAGGATTTCAGGCCGGCGGCATAGAGATAGTCGGGCACCGCCAGGGTGTATTTGGCGCCTTCGAGGTTGACGCCGATCACGTCGACCGTCTTGCCGTCGACATAGGGGCGGAGGTCGGCCTCCATCGTCGGCATCCAATTGCCCAGGAAGACGTCGATATCCTTGCTCTTCATCGAGGCATAGGTGACCGGGACCGAGAGCACCTGGGACGACGGGGCATAGCCGAGACCCTTCAGTACGGCGCTGGTCGCCGCCGTGGTCGCGGTGATGTCGGTCCAGCCGACGTCGGCGAAGCGGACCGCCTTGCAGGAAGCCGGATCGGCCGCCTGGGCGAGCCCGGCCCCGAGGGCGACCAGGCCGGCGGCGGCCAGGGCGAGAATGCTTCCGTAACGCATCTTTCGATCTCCGCTCGCTGCTGGGCCGGGGCCCGTTGAATGCCTATTCAACGCCCATCATTTTCCCTTGTCACCAGGTTTTTACTGGAATTATTCCACCACTGTGCTCAATTCCTGGGGATTTTCGCATTTCCGACACAAGCGGTCGTCGGTCGAGAATGGCGCCGCCACGGCACCTATTGAATAGCCGTTCAATCGGTGGAATGCTGGACCTGTCGCCGGCCGGAGGGATGGATGTCGCGCATCGAGATCGAAGACACCCGCCGCCGCCAGCTGATCGAGACGACGATCGAAACCATGGCGGACGTCGGCTTCGTCGGCACCACCCTCGGCCAGATCGCGGGGCGGGCCGGGGTCTCGCCCGGGCTGGTCGCGCATTATTTCGGCGACAAGGACGGGCTCCTCGAAGCGACGCTGCGCCACCTGGCGCGTCGCGTCACGGCGGCGACGCGGGACTGCCTGGCCAAGGCGCGGAGCCCGCGCGAGCGGGTGCAGGCGGTGATCGATGCCAATCTGGCGCCCGAGGAATTCGACCGCCAGACCTGCACCGTCTGGCTCGCCTTCTGGGGCCAGGTGATCCATTCGCGGCGCCTGAAGCGGATCCAGACCGTCTATCAGCAGCGCATGCTGTCCAACCTGCGCCATCCCCTGAAGGAACTCTTGCCATTGCAACAGGCGGAACGCCTGGCGATCGCCATCGCGGCGGTGATCGACGGCCTGTGGCTGCGTGCCACCCTCTCGGAATCGGGGGAGGCGGACAGCGCCACGGCACGCCAGATCGCGGGCGCCTTCGTCGATGCCGAACTGGCGCGGGCGGCGGCGGCGCGGGTGCCGGCGTTCGGCCATGCCATTGCCGGACGGCTGCGTGCCGCCTCGCCCCGCGGCACGGCGGTGACCGAGCCGGCGACCGGCCGCCTGCTGGCCCGGCTCGACGCCGCCGGCAAGACGGAGGTCGCGGAAGCGCTGACCGCCGCCGGCAAGGCGCAGGCCGAATGGGCCGCGGCCGGCCCGGCGCGGGCCGATGCCTTACGGAACGCCGCCGCCGGCCTCCGTGCGGCAATCGAGACAACGGCGGCCCTGCTGGCGGGGGAAAGCGGCCTGCCGCTGCGCTTCGCCCGGGCCGAGGTCGAGGCGGCGGCGGCCGCACTCGACCAGGCGGCCTGTCTCGCTGCCCGACCAGTGCCGCCGCTGGGCGCGCGGCGCTCCCTGGCGCGCGGCCTCGTCCTGCTGGAACCCGCGGGGGCGCGGCCCTTCGCGGCCTTCGCCCGGCTGACGGCAGCGGCCCTGGCGGGCGGCAACGGCGTGATCGTCGTGCCGCACAGCGCCCGGCTGACGGTCACCACTTTTGCCGCCAGCCTGTCGGGAACCGGATTGCCGGCTGGCGCGGTCAGCGTGCTGCACGGGGGCGAACGACTGGCGCGCAGCCTGGCCCGACACGACGCGGTAGCCCTGGCTCTGCCGGCCGCTGCCGGCGCCACCGGCATCCTGCTGACGGCGGCGGGCGATGTAACGGCAGCGGTCCAAGCAGCCACCCAGATGCTGAGTAGTGGTAACGGTGTGACCCTTATGGTCGCGGACGGGGCAGCGCCAGAGTTACGGCGACGGTTGACGGATGCCATGGCAGGGTTTGTTTGCGGTGACCCGCGCGAGGCACGGACGGAGGTCGGCGCCCTGCCGGACGAGGCCGCGGCGGCCGCGGCCGCGACGGCGATCGCGGCCGCGCGGGAGGCAGGCGCCGAGCTGCTGGCCGGCAGCGGCATCGCCCTCGGCTGCCGGCTGTCGCCCTGCCTGCTATGGGGCGGCGCGGTGGCAGCGGCGCCGCCGGGGCCGGTCGCACACGTCCACGTCTTCGCCGACGATGCCGGCCGGCGGGGATTGCTGGCGGGCCTGGCCCTCGACGACCTCGGCGTTTTCGCCGCCGATCCCTTGCAGGGCGCGGCGCTGGCGGCTGCCTCGGGTGCTGCCACCGTGTGGTTCGAGGCACCGGCAGCGCCGCCCGCCCTGGAGCCCGAAGACCTGCTTCCCTTCACGCGGCGCCAGGCGATCGCCTGTCCGCGCCCGATCGAGGCCTGAGATCATGAGCAGCAGCGAGACTTTCGATTACGTCATCGTCGGCGCCGGCTCCGCAGGCTGCGTGCTGGCGAGCCGGCTGACCGAAGACCCGGGCACCACCGTCCTGCTGCTCGAATACGGCGGTTCCGACCGTTCGGTGGTGATCCAGATGCCGAGCGCGCTGTCGATCCCGATGAACATGGAACGTTACAACTGGTTCTATGAGACCGAGCCGGAGCCGGGGCTCGGCGGCCGCGTCATGCATACGCCGCGCGGCAAGGTGATCGGCGGCTCCTCCTCGATCAACGGCATGGTCTATGTCCGCGGCAACCCGCTCGATTTCGAGCGCTGGGCCGAGGAAGGCGCCACCGGCTGGAACTACGCCAATGTCCTGCCCTATTTCAAGCGGGCGGAGGGGCGGGAGGAAGGCGGCGACGCCTATCGGGGCGCCGACGGCCCGTTGAAGACTTCCTACGGCCCGATGCGGAACCCGCTCTACCGGGTCTGGATCGAGGCGGCGCAGCAGGCGGGCTACCCGGCGACCGACGACATCAACGGCTTCCAGCAGGAAGGCTTCGGCCGGATGGATATGACCGTCCACAAGGGCCAGCGCTGGTCCGCCGCCAATGCCTACCTGAAACCCGCCCTGAAGCGGCCCAATCTCGCCGTCCGCTCGCACGCCCTGGCCACGAGGGTGCTGTTCGAAGGGCGACGCGCCGTCGGTCTCCGCTACCGCCAGGGCGAGGCGGAACGCGAGGTCCGGACCCGGCGCGAGGTGATCCTGTGCGGCGGGCCGATCAATTCGCCCCAGCTCCTGAAACTCTCCGGCATCGGGCCGACGGCGGAATTGGCCGATTTCGGCATTCCCCTGGTACATCACCTGGCGGGCGTCGGCGAAAACCTCCAGGACCATCTGGAATTCTATTTCCAGATGGCCTGCACCCGGCCGGTCACCCTCTATTCGGCACAGAGTCTGTTCGCCAAGGGTATGATCGGGCTTCGCTGGCTGCTGCGCCGCGACGGGCTCGGCGCCACCAACCACTTCGAATCTTGCGGCTTCATCAGGAGCCGGGCCGGCATCCGCTATCCCGACATCCAATACCACTTCCTGCCCCTGGCGATTTCCTACGACGGCAATTCGCTGGCCACGGAACACGGCTTCCAGGCCCATGTCGGCCCGATGCGGAGCAAGAGCCGGGGCTGGGTCCGGCTGCGCTCGGCCGACGCCAGGGAAAAACCCCGCATCCAGTTCAACTACCTGAGCCACGAGGACGACCGGATCGAGATGCGTGCCTGCGTCCGCCTGACGCGGGAGATTTTCCAGCAGCCGGCCTTTGCGCCTTGGGCCGGGCGCGAGATCCAGCCGGGCGCCGGGATCGAGACGGACGAGGCGATCGACGATTTCATCCGCCGCAAGGTGGAGAGCGCCTATCACCCCTCGTGCAGTTGCAAGATGGGCCGGCCGGACGATCCCATGGCCGTGGTCGACCCGGAAACCCGGGTGATCGGCGTCGAAGGGCTCCGCGTCGTCGACAGTTCGATCATGCCCTCGGTCACCACCGGCAACCTGAATGCGCCGACCATCATGATCGGCGAGCGGGCGGCCGACCTGATCCGCGGCAATCTGCCGCTGCCGCTCTCCAATGCGACCTATTATGTCGCATCCAACTGGGAAGCGGCGCAGCGCTAGAATTTTCTCCGGTCGCCACGTTTTCACCTCATTCGCCCGCCACGCTCTCTAGTGTGAGTGTCCCTGACCCACGAGGACGGAAACCCCGGCAACACGCGAATTGCCCCCGCTTTCAGAACAGGAGGTCGCCATGCCTGCCACCCTGACGGATGCCGAAATGGCCATCCAAGCCGCGATCCTCAAAGTCCAGGCGCTCGGCGAAATGCCCAGCCGCCCGGTCGTCATCGATGCCGCCGTGAAACGCCTGATGCTGGCGGACGAGCCCGAACCGGCCGCCCGCGAACTGGTCGCCCATGCGGTGACCGCCATGCGCCAGCGCGGCAGCCTGCACACCCACGAAGGTCCCCTGCACCTCTGGACGGTCGACGAAGGCCACGCCTGATCGACGGTCACCTGATCGACGTTCGGCATTGATCATCCGCCTTGCCCTTCCCGCCGGCCCGGTGCCTGATGCGCCGGCCGGTTTCGGGAGAGGGCGATGGACGGCACGGTGATCGCGGTCGCGCAGAGTGCGGCCCATGACTTCAGCAAACAGACGCGCGGCGAAATCCGCCTGCTCGCCGGTTTCGGCGTGGTCGGTGACGCCCATGGCGGCGCCAATGTCCAGCACCGCTCGCGCGTGGCGCGCGACCGGACGACGCCCAATCTGCGCCAGCTCCACCTGATCCACGGCGAATTATTCGACGAATTGGCCGGGCACGGCTTCCCCGTCCGCCCGGGCGATCTCGGCGAGAATGTCGCGACCAGAGGCATCGCCCTGCTCGCCCTGCCGCGCGGCACGCGCCTTCGCCTGGGGGCGGAAGCGCTGGTCGAGATCACCGGCCTGCGCAATCCCTGCAAACAGATCGACGATTTTCAGCCCGGTCTGATGCAAGCGGTGCTGGATCGCGACGCCGCCGGCAATCTGATCCGCAAGGCCGGCGTCATGGCGGTGGTGCTGGCCAGCGGCACGATCCGCCCGGGCGACCCGATCGCGGTCACACTGCCCGACGGCCCTCACCAGCCCCTGGCACCGGTCTGATAAAGGACCGCCGGCCCCTGATGGGGACCGGCGGCAGGCGGTCGGGGAAGATGGTGAACCCCGACGCCTCGATGAGAGCACCGATTTGACGTCGCGTCACCGGTCTTTTCGGGAGGGTTTTCGGGCCCTCAGCTCTCGAAGCCGACCAGCACGTTGGCGGTATTCACGCC
>JAYSCC010000149.1:0-7136 GCA_041915065.1 Zavarzinia sp. | reverse complement strand
CGACATCGAAGGCCATCCCGAGGACAAGGCGGTCAAACTCGCCTTCGAGGAACTGGCCTTCTTCTCGACCGATGTGAAGATCCTGGGCAGCTATCCGGCGCACCCGTTCCGCCGCCGCCTGGAGCAGCAGGCGGGGGCCTGACCTAATCCGCCTTGCGGAGCGTCGGACCGGCCGGCCACACGAGGCGTTCGCGTGTGGCATAGGGTGTGAAACCGAAGCGCTGGTAGAGCACCAGCGCCTTCGGATGGTCGAGGGTGCAGGTATCGACCGTCATGCGTGCCGGACCGCGTTCCCAGCCGAGCTGGATCGCCTGGTCGAGCAGGAAGGGGCCGAGGCGGCGCCCGATGTAACCGGGCGCGATGCCGAACAGGCCGAGGTCGATGCGCGTGCCGCCGTCGTGCGGCACCAGTTCGAAGAAGCCTGCCGGCGCCCCCGCCAGATGCAGGACATAGAGGCCATAGCCGGGAGCCGCGAGATGGGCGGCCAGCCGCTCGTCGTCCCAGCGCCGGCGGTCCAGCCACATCCAGTCCCGCCCGACATAATGATAGAGCCAGCGGAAATAGGCCGGCGGCGGCTCCTCGACCCGGATCAGGACGTGCGGGGCGAGGGGCGGCGGCGCCCGGCGGGGCGCCGGACGCGCTGTCATTTCGAGATAGGTGATCCGGCTGGTGACGGCCGGGCCGGCTTCCGGAACCCAGTCGGCCGGCGGCTTTCCTTCGGTCACGGAGAGGATCAGACCTCGATCGGGGCGTCCGCCCGGGCACCCCATTCGGCCCAGGAGCCGTCGTAGAGTGCGAGATTGCGGGCGCCGATCTCATGCAGCGCCAACATGACGATCGCTGCCGTGACGCCCGAACCGCAGGTGCAGATCACCGGCTTGGTCGGATCGATGCCGGCCGCCTTGATCTTGGCGGCGAGGGCGTCGCGCGACAGGAAAATGCCGGTCTCGGGATCCAGCATCTCGGCAGCCGGCAGGTTGATCGAGCCGGGGATGTGGCCCCGTTTCAGGCCGGGACGGGGCTCCGCCTCGCTCCCGTCGAAGCGGCCGCGGCTCCGTGCGTCGACGACCTGCTCGCGGTGAGTCACCAGGTTCTGGCGCACCTGGTCGAAATCGCGCACGCGCATGGTGTTCTGGCGGGCGGTGAAATGGCGTTCGCGCGGGGCCGGCGGCAGGTCGTCGACCGGGCGGCCTTCGGCCTTCCACTTGGCGAAACCACCGTCCAGCACCATGACGTCGTCATGGCCGAAGGCGCGGAACATCCACCAGACGCGGGCGGCCGCGAAGGGGGCGCCACCGTCGTAGACGACGATCCGGTTTCCGTCTCCGAGACCCATCTTGCGCACCCGGGCCGAGAATTTCTCGACCGGCGGCAGCATGTGGGGCAACGGCGAGGTCAGGTCGGCGATCTCGTCGATATCGAAGAACACGGCGCCGGGGATGTGGCCCGCGGCATATTCCGCCTTGGGATCACGATTGGCGCCGGGCAGGTACCAGGATGCGTCCACCACGCGGACGTCCGGCGCATTCAGGTGATCGGCAAGCCATTCGGTGGAAACCAGGCCTGTCTCGTTCGGCATCGAAGCTGCTCCGAATTCGTCTGTTCGTTTTTGTCAAAGCCAGTCGGGCGCAGGCAGATTGCGCGCCTTCAGGAATTCCGGATTGAACAATTTGCTCTGATAGCGCGCACCACCGTCGCACAGGATGGTGACGATCGTGTGCCCCGGGCCGAGCTCGCGGGCGAGCCGGATGGCGCCGGCGACATTGACCCCGGTCGAACCGCCGAGGCACAGCCCCTCGTGCTTCAGGAGGTCGAAGACGACGGGCAGCGATTCCTCGTCCGGGATCTGATAGGCGGTGTCGACCTTCAGGCCTTCGAGATTGGCGGTGATGCGGCCCTGGCCGATGCCTTCGGTGATCGAGCCGCCCTCCGATTTGAGGACGCCGGTCGTGTAATAGCTGTAGAGGGCGGCGCCCGGTGGATCGGCCAAGGCGACCTTCACATCGGGGTTCATCTGCTGGAGATACATGGCGATGCCGGCGAGCGTGCCGCCCGAGCCGACGGCGGAGACGAAACCGTCCACCTTGCCTTTGGTATCGGCCCAGATTTCCGGCCCCGTCGTTTCGAAATGGGCGCGGCGGTTGGCGACATTGTCGAACTGATTGGCCCAGATGGCGCCGTTCGGTTCGGACGCGGCGATCTCGTCGGCGAGGCGGCCCGAATATTTCACGTAGTTCATCGGGTTCGCGTAGGGCACCGCCGGCACCAGGCGAAGGTCGGCGCCGGCCAGGCGCAGCATGTCCTTCTTTTCCTGGGACTGGGTCTCGGGCATCACGATGACGGTGCGGTAGCCGAGCGCGTCGCCCACCAGGGCGAGGCCGATCCCGGTATTGCCCGCCGTGCCCTCGACGATCACGCCGCCGGGGCGGAGCAAGCCGCGTGCTTCGGCGTCGCGCACGATCGAGAGGGCGGCGCGGTCCTTCACCGAACCGCCGGGATTGAGGAATTCCGCCTTGCCCAGGATCTCGCAGCCGGTCGCCTCCGATGCGGCGCGCAGCCGGATCAGGGGAGTGTTGCCGATGCTGTCGATGAAGCCGCTGCGAATCGCCATGGGCTGCGCATTCCGAACGAGAACTGCCGAAGGCCCTGAACCTAAACGCCAGCCCTGGCCGGTTCAAGGGTGGAGGCTGCGGAGCAGGTGCCGGTGGTGGCGGAAATGGCCGTGCAACGCCAAAAAGAAATGAATTGCATTCATTTTGGCTTCCCCCAGACTTGCGCCGGGGATGCATCGTCCAAACCGATTAGGCCGGGCTATTGCACCCCCAGAACAACGAAGACGGCTGTGGCTAGCAGCCGAAAACAGGGGCCGGGCAGTTGCCCTGGGGAAACGTCCAATGGATAACCGTGCCATGTTGGCGGCGGCAGTGGCCGCTTGTGCCTTGATCAGACCGGGAGGGGCGGAGGCCGAAACCTTCAAACTCGGCGAAGTCGACGTGTCGGTCTCGGCGGTGGTGAGTGCTGGCGTGATGATTCGGACCGACAAGCCGGATCTCGAATTCATCGCCGCCGGCAATGCCCCCGGCGGTACTGCGTCGTCGAGCGCCTTCGATGACGCGTCCTTGAATTTCGATCGTGGCGACGTCGTTTCGAGCCCGCTCAAGGCGCTCGGCGAAGTGAAGTTCCGCTATGGCGACTTCGGCGCCAACTTCAGTGCCAAGGCCTGGTACGACTATGAACTCGACCAGGGCGACCGGCCGCACGGCAACATCGTCAACCACAATCGCAGCGGCCAGACCCTCGACGACAGCGGCTTCGACACGCTGGCCCAGGTGAAGGGCATCTCGCTGCTGGACGCCTATGTCTACGGCATGTTCGATGTCGGCTCGATGCCGCTCGACCTGCGGGTCGGGCGCCAAGTGGTGAGCTGGGGCGAAGCGACCTTCATCGGCGGTGGCATCAACTCGATCAATCCGATCGACGTCAGCGCCTTCCGCCGCCCGGGTGCCGAGATCAAGGAAGGCCTGATGCCGGTCGGCCTGGTCTTCGCCGACCTCGGCGTGACCGAGGACCTGAGCCTCGAGGCCTTCTACCAGCTCGAATGGCTGCCCACTGTGATCGACGGCTGCGGCACCTTCTTCTCGACCATCGACGGCGTCGCCAAGGGCTGCAACGGCCTGACCATCAGTGCCGCCCAGAACGACGCGACGACCAACATGATCCTGGCCCGCGGCGACGACATCGAACCGCGCGACGACGGCCAGTTCGGTTTCGCGATGCGTTACTACAGCCGGCCGATGGACGTCGAGTTCGGCGCCTATTTCATGAACTACCACAGCCGGACGCCGTTCATCAGCGTGACCAAGCACACGGCGACCAACGGCGGCCCCTATATCCCCGGGGCCAGCGGCAACTTCGGCTACCGCGTCGACTATCCCGAGGACATCAAGCTCTACGGCCTCAGTTTCGCGACCGCGGTCGAGGGGGTCTCGGTCTACGGCGAAGTCAGCTACCGGCCGAGCGCGCCGGTCGCCCTCAACGCCAACGACCTGCTGGTCGCCTTCCTGACCGGTGGCGCCTCGCCGTCGTCGCCGTTGTCGCCGGTCGCTGCGGCGCTGCCTTTCGGCGCGCTGTTTCCGGGTTACGACGATGCCCGGCAGACGCGGGCGCAGGTCAGCTTCCTCAAGGTTTTCCCGCCCATGTTGGGTGCTGGCAGCATCAGTCTGCTCGGCGAGGTCGGCACCGAATTCATCGGTGGCTTGCGGGATGACCGGCGTTACGGCCGGCCCACGGTGTTCGGCTCGGCCACCTACAACGGCATCTGCTCCGCGGCCGTGCCCAAGAAATGCGCCGACGACGGTTTCGTCACCGATTTCTCCTGGGGCTACCGGGCGCGCGCGACCTTCGACTATCCCGATCTCTTCCTCGGGATCAACGCCAAGCCGTTCGTATCGTGGTCGCACGACCTTTCGGGTTACGCCAGCGACGGCACCTATTCGCAGGGGCGGATGGCGCTCGGTGTCGGCGTCGACTTCGACTATCAGGCCTATAGCCTGGGCGCCTCTTGGACCAGCTTCTTCGGCGGCGACTACAACTACGGCAAGGACCGCGACTTCCTGTCGGTCAGTGCCAGCGTGCGATTCTGAGTGATCGCGGGGAGGGACAGAGATGAACAAGAAGACACTGCGCCTCGCGCTCGCCATCGGCTGCCTGGTGGCGTCGGCCCCGGCCCAGGCCCGGATCACCGAACAGGAGGCGGCCCGGCTCGGCGCCGACCTCACCCCGGTCGGGGCGATCAAGGCGGGTAACGCCGACGGTAGCATTCCACCCTATGAGGGCGGCATCACCACACTGGTGCCGGGCACCGTTCCCGGTCTCTCGGAGGCGGATCCCTATCCGGACGACAAGCCGCTGTTCACGATCACCGCGGCCAACATGGCGCAATACAAGGACAGACTGACCGCTGGCGAACAGGCCATGCTGGCCCGCTTTCCCGAGTCCTACCGCCTGAACATCTACAGGACCCGGCGCAGCAGCGCCTTGCCGTCCGACATCTATGCCGTGATCAAAGCCCAGGCGACCAAGGCGGAGCTGGTCGACGACGGCAACGGCATCGATGGCCTCGGTCTGTCGCCCGTGCCCTTCCCGATCCCGCAGACCGGGCAGGAGGCGATCTGGAACCACCTGGTGCGCTACCGTGGCCGGACCCTGAACCGGATCATGACGCAGTCGGTGGTTCAGCGCGACGGCTCCTTCCTGCCGGTCGTGATCAACGATCTGTTCCAGTTCAAGGCGGCCATTCCGGACACGCCGGAGAACGCCAATAATCTGTTCTTCGCGATCCAGAACGTGCTGGCGCCGCAGCGCCTCGCCGGCACGGTCCTCCTCGTCGTCGACAAGATCAACGTGGTGAAGGAACCGCGCCAGTCCTGGGTCTACAACGCCGGCCTCCGGCGCGTGCTGCGCGCGCCGGAAGTCGCCTACGACAATCCGGGGACGGCGGCAGACGGCGCCCGCACCACCGACAACTACGACATGTTCAACGGCGCGATCGACCGCTACGACTGGAAGCTGGTGGGACGGAAGGAGTTCTACGTCCCCTAAACGCCTATCGGCTCGACTCGCGGAACAACCGCTATGCCGACATCCTGAAGCCCAATCACCTCAATCCCGACCTGCTGCGTTTCGAATTGCACCGGGTCTGGGTCGTCGAGGCGACGCTGAAGCCCGGCATGCGGCATGTCTATTCAAAGCGCGTCTTCTATCTCGACGAGGACAGCTGGTCGATCCTGGCGGTCGACCACTATGACGGCAGGGGGGCGTTGTGGCGGGTCGGCGAGGGGCACTTGATGCAGTTCTCCCAAGCGACCGTGCCGTTCTATACGACCGAAGTGCTCTACGATCTGCAGAACGACCGCTACCTGACTCTCGGCCTGAACAATGAGGAAGAGAAGGACATCGATTTCACCTGGCAGCCGGAGGATGGCTATTTCACCCCCGGCAATCTGCGCCGCCTGGCGAAATAGGGGGCGGAGCGCCGCCGCCCGGTCCGCCTGCGTCAGGACCAGCGGCGGCGCAATGCGTCGCGGTGCAGCGCCAAGTGGTAGAGGGTGACGAGGGACGGTAGGTTGCGCAGGCGGCCGTCCTTCGCCATCGCCATCGCTTCGTCGAAGGCTACGACGTGGACCCTTATATCCTCGCTCTCGTGATCGAGGCCGTGGGTGCCGCCGCCGACACCCTCGAGCCTGCAACGCCCGACATAGAGAATCACCAGTTCCTTGAGGCAACCGGGCGAGGAATAGCCGACGCCCGCGGGCTCGATCGCCTCGATCTCGATGCCGGCTTCCTCGACCGCTTCGCGGAGTGCGGTGGCGGCCGGGTCTTCACCCTCTTCGACGCGTCCGGCGACCGCTTCGAACAGCCACGGGTCCTCGTCCATCAACAGGGGGGCAGGGCGGAACTGCTCGATCAGCAGGACCTCGTCCCGGGCGGGGTCATAGGGCAGGATCACCGCGGCACGGCCCTGTTCCAGCATGTCGCGGCTGACCTCCTCGCTCATGGTGCCATCGAAGCGGCGAAAACGAAGGTGCAGAACCGACTTCGGGTAGAAGCCCCGATGCACGATTTCATAGGAGATGCGGTCGACTCGGCGGTCCATCGGAGGCTGTCTCGAAAGCGGGAACCATGGCGGCGTTACGCCGTTGGTCCACTGGGGTCTGAAAAGGGGATGGGCGTGAAAACGCCCTCGGAGGCGTGACGGTAACGACTGTGCAAGGAGCCTGTTCGATGCGCAAGACCACGACCCTGACGACCGTTTTCCTGGTGTCCCTGCTCGGCCTCGGGGCCTGTTCCGGCCTCGACCGGCGCGAGCAGCGGGCCCTTTCGGGCGGTGCCCTGGGTGCCGGTGCGGGTGCCCTGATCGGCGCCGTGACCGGCGGCAGTGCGGTGACCGGCGCCCTGGTCGGTGCGGCCGGCGGTGCCGCCGTCGGCGCCCTGACCACCGACAACGGTCACAAGCACTGAGGGACCGGCCACCGAGCGATCGGCCCGGGGCCCGGCGTCAGGCCTGTTCGGCCGCCGCCTGGGCCTGCCGGGCCAATTTACGCTCCAGCATGGCGCGCAGGCGGGCATGGCGCTCG
>JAYSCC010000148.1:0-7178 GCA_041915065.1 Zavarzinia sp. | reverse complement strand
CTCGCCCTCGACCCATTTCGTTGCAGCCGCCCAGGCCGTGCTCTATCGCGGCGCCGGGGCGGATGTGATCGCCGACCGGCTGCTCGCACTTGCCGGTATCGGCGCCCTCTATTTCGTGGTCGCTGCCGCCCGCTTCCGCTCCACCCTGTCCTCCATGCGGAGCTAGGGGTTCGGCTTGCCGCCGCCGCCGAGCCCGCCCGGGGCGAAGACGCCGCCGTAGGGTGTCGACGGGGCGGGCGCCGGGGCCGGTGCCGGCGGGGCCGCCGGTGCACCGCCGAGACCACCGGGGGCGAAGACGCCGCCGTAAGGGGTCGCGGGAGCGGGGGCGCTGCCGCTGCTCTCCGGCGCGGGGGCGGTCGGGAGGCGCTGCTCGTCGAGCAGGCGCTGCTGCTCGCGCCGCTTGGCGTCCAAGATGTCCTGCTGGCAGGCGCTGCTGTCGTATTGCGAGCCTTCGTAGACCGCGAGGCCGACCACGGCGGCCAGGATGGCCCCCACGGTCGCCGGATGGCGCAGCAAGGCGGCGGCCGGATTGCCCAGGATGCGCTGGGCCGCGGCACCGCCTTGGGCCAGGGCCTGGGCGCGGCGCTGCCAGGCTTCGTGGACAATCGCCCCGAACAGGGTGGTGGCGATGATCACCACGGCGACCGCCGAGATCGAGGGATCGATGCCGAGTCGGACCTTGGAGGCGAGTTCGGTGGTGAAGGTGCTCTCCGCCACGATCGAGAAGACGGTGGTGTTGTAATTCTCCAGCGAGGCGAGGAAGGCGAGGACCGCGCTCGAAAAGATCGCGGGGCGCAGGAAGGGCAGCAGGATCTTCACGAAGGCCTGTCCAGGGGTCGCCCCCATGTCGAGCGCCGCTTCCATCAGCGTGTGGTCGAAGCGCTGGATGCGGGCCATGAAGACCAGCATCGAATAGGCCGATATGAAGCAGACCTGGCCGAGAATGGTCAGGAAAAAGCCGTTGAAGAAGATCGAGTCGAAACCGAGGCCAAGCCCGCCGCCGATCTTGCCCCAGAACAGCAGGGTGGAGATGCCGATCACGATGCCCGGCATCAGAATGGGCGAGATGAAGACGGTATAGAGCGTGCCGCGAAGCCGCGGCCCGACCTCGGATAGTGCGAGCGCCGCCGCGAGCCCGACCGGCGTCGACAGCAATACGACGCCGGCCCCGATGAAGAGCGAATTGCCGAGCCCGTGGAGGAGCTTGGCATCCGCCGCCAGCTTGCCGAACCAGCCCGTTGTGAAACAATCCCAGGGCACGATCCGGGGGAAGGACGACGAGTTGAAGGCCGTCACCACCATGATGATCAGCGGCCCGAACAGATAGGCGAAGAACAGCAGGCAGAAAGCCGCGGTGCCGAAGCGGACGAGGGCGGACGAGTTCATCGGCCGATCTCCCCGATCTTCACTTTGAAGACCCGCATCATCAGGAAGGTGAACAGGATGCAGACGGCGACCAGGATCACGGCATAGGCCGAGCCGCGCGACCAGTTCGAGGCCTCGTTGAACCATTGATAGACGAGCTGGGTAAACCACAGGTTGGACGGCCCGCCCAGGATCTGCGGTGCCGCCAGGGCGCCGGTGGTCAGCATGAAGACCATGGTGCAACCCGATGCGATGCCGGGCTTGGCCATGGGAATCACCACGCGCCAATGGATGCGCCACCAGCTCGCCCCCATGTCGCGCGCCGCCTCGATCTGGTTACGGTCGAGGGCTTCGATCGCATTGTAGATCGGGAAGATCATCAAGAGGATGTAGGCATAGGTGAGCCCGGCATAGAGGGCGACATCCTCGCGGATGAAGTCGATCGGCTCGTCCCAGAAGCCGAGCAGCTGGCCGACGCCGTTCACCAGGCCGGTTGCGCCGAAGATGATGCGGAAGGCGAAGGCGCGCAGCACCTCGTTCACCCAATAGGGCACGATCAAGCCGATCACCATGAGCCGCGCCGCCGCCGGCCGGGCGCCGTGCGCCAGCACGAAGGCGATCGGGTAGCACAGCACGACGTCGAAGATCGTCACGATCACCGAGGCGAGCACCGTCTTCACCATGATCATGACATGGAGCGAATTGAAGCTGCCGTCGTTGCCGAACAGGAAATAGGCGTAGTTCGAGAGCGTGTAGACGTCCTTCGGCCCGCCGCGCTCGGCCGGGGGCAGATTGTGGCCGAAGGAGATTTCGACCATGGCGATCTGCGGCAGCACGATGAGCACGAAGACCCAGAGGCTGACCGCGATGGTGACGAAGAGGCCGACGCCGGTGCCGTAGCGGGCGAACAGCGGCTTGATGTCCTGGATCAGGCGCATCGGCTCACCCCTTGGCCAGCGGCCCGTCGGGCAGCACCAGGGCGCTCTCGACATCGAAGGTCACATCGATCGGGCCTTCGCCGAACTCGGCCATGCGGCCGTCGTTGACCAGCATCATGCGCAGCCGCTGGCCCGCCGCCTCGAGCAACAGGTGGCGGGCATTGCCCTCGAATTCGTCGCCGATCCGCGCGGCCGTGATCCGATTGGTGCCGTCGGTCCCCGGCCGCATCTGTTCGGGACGGACGAAGAGCAGGCAGGAGTCGCCCGGATGGTAATGGCGCCCGCCGGCCGCGATGCCGCGAAGCCGAAGGCCTTCCGCCGCCTCGATCTCGACCACCTCGCCGTCCCGCGCCGCGACCTTGCCTGGGATCGCATTGGTCTCGCCCACGAAGGAGGCGACAAAGGCGGTCTTCGGCTTGTCGTAGAGGGTGACCGGGTCCGCCACCTGTTCGATCACGCCCCGGCTCATCACCGCCACCCGGTCGGACATGGTCAGCGCTTCGCCCTGGTCGTGGGTGATGTAGATGAAGGTCAGGCCGACCCGGCGCTGGATCTCGCGGAGTTCCGTCCGCATGTGCTGACGCAACTTGAGATCGAGGGCGGAGAGCGGCTCGTCCAGCAGCAATATGTCCGGCTGCACGGCAAGCGCGCGGGCGATCGCGACCCGCTGGCGCTGGCCGCCGGAGAGTTCGGTGACCCGCTTGTCGCCCTGGCCGGGCAGGGCGATCAGGTCCAGAAGCTCGTCGGCGCGCTTGCGGCGCTCCCTCTTCGAGACGCCGCGCACTTCGAGCGGGAAGGCGATGTTGTCGGCGACCGACATGAGCGGGAACAGGGCCAGATTCTGGAAGATCAGCGCGGTCGGCCGCTTGTTCGGGCCGACCCCCTTCATATCCTGGCCGCCGATCAGGACGCGGCCCTCGCTCGGCTGAACGAAGCCGGAAACGCAGCGGAGCAGGGTGGTTTTGCCGCAGCCAGACGGCCCGAGGAAGGAGAAGAATTCGCCGCCCGCGATTTCGAGATGGGAGTCGTCGACCGCCAGATAGTTGCCGAAGCGGATCGAGACATGATCCAGGGTGACGTTCTTGGTCATGCACGCATCCGTTCGCGTCGGGTTACAGGGGGATGGGTGACATTACCGAAACCAGCCGGCCCGGTGCGCCCCCCGCACCGGTCCGGACGGCCGTCACGCGCTTTTGAATTTGTTGACAAATTCCGCGCGCTTTTCGGCATACCAGGGCTGTTCCGGCGGCCAGGGGTTCAGCTTGGCCAGGGCGTCGCCGGGATAGGCGTCGGCGAAATTCTTGGCATAGACGTCGCCGCCGAATTTCTCCGCCCCGATGACCGGGGAATTATAGCCGTGGGTCTTGATCGCCGTGCCGGCCAGCTCGGGGTCGTAGCAGGCTTCGATGAAGGCATAGACCTGGTCGATGTTCTTGGCCCCGACCGGTAGGGCCATGCCGTCGACCCAGGCCATGGCGCCTTCGACGGGGGCGCGGTACATCACCGGCTCGCCCGCGGTCTTGAGCGCGATCGGCGGGCCGTCCCAGGTCTGGCCGACGATCACGCCTTCGTTCAGGAGACCGTTCTTCTGGGTATCGGCGTCGTCCCAGAGCAGCTTCAGGTTCTTCTTCTTCGAGATGCAGTATTCAGTCAGCTTGGTCCAGGTCTCGGCCATCTTCTCGGGCGTCTTATAGGCTTCCCACATGGTGCCCGGGGCCCATTTGCCCGAATGCTCCAGCGCGAGGCCGGCGCCCAGCATCACGGAATGGCCGCGGCCCATGGTCTTGCCGGCGTTGGCATCGTCCCAGATGTCGCCGTAGGAGGGGAATTCGCCCGCCGGCTTGAACTTGTCGGTGCGCCAGGCGACGCCCTCGGTGCCCCAAATGTGCGGGATCCACATCTGGCCCTTGCCGCCGAAGTTCCAATTGGTTTCGCCCGCCTTGGCCATGGCGGGGTTCACCTTGTCGATGGCGATTTTCTTCATGTCGAAGGGCTGGGTCAGGCCCAGCGGCTCCCACAGGGGCGAGCGGTTCATGGTCGGGGTGATGATGTCGAAACCCTGACCGTTCGTCGCCTTCATCTTGTTCAGGATGTCGTCGTTCGAACCGATGCCGGTGAAGTTGATCTTGATGCCGGTCTTCTTGGTGAAGGCGTCGCGGAAGGAATCCGGCAGGTAATCCGACCACATCATGATGTCGATCTCGCCCGAGGAGGCGAGGGCGCTGCGCCGCACGATGGCGGGCGCGCCGAGAATGACGGCGCCAGCAGTGACGCCCTTCAGCACGGAACGCCGGCTGACGCCCTTGTCCATGCGGTTCTTGGATGCCATGACCCACTCCTTCCCCTGGATGCGCCGTCCCCGCCTGTGCTGGTGTGCGGCGCAAAAACGCTAGGTCGAGAGAGCGAAGCGGTATTAGATCCACAGGAAGATTTTTTTGGTGCCAGGAATGAGCCTGCTGGACCGCTATTTCATCGAACCCCTGGATCGCAAGCGGGGATTGCAGCAGCAGGTGCACGAGCGCCTGGTCGAGGCGATCCTGGATGGCGGCGTGCCCCCGCACGAGCCGCTGCCACCGACGCGCGAGTTGGCCGACCAGATCGGCGTCTCGCGCAACACCGTCGTCCTGGTCTACGAGCGGATGGTCGAAGACGGCTATCTCACGCCGGTGAAACGCCGCGGCCATTTCATCAACGAGCAATATGTCCGCCAGCAGTTGAACGTACCGTCGGCCTTCCGCCCCTCCGCCCTATTCCGCGGCGACGAAGCGGAAGGCAAGGCCTGGGCGGAGCGCCTGCGCCTCCACCCCTCGCGGAACCGCAACATCGTGAAGCCGGCCAATTGGCGCGACTTCCGCTATCCCTTCATCTATGGCCAGGTGACGACGGACAAGGTCTCGATCGCGCGCTGGCGTGACTGTACCCGTCTCGCCGGCACGCCCTATCACGCCAATGCCTGGGTCGGCGATCTGATCGATGCAGACGATCCTTTGCTGGTCGAGCAGGTGATCTCCCGCGTGCTGCCCCAACGCGGCCTGAAGGCCAGGCCGGAGGAAGTGCTGATCACGATAGGCTCGCAGAACGCGCTCTACATGGTGGCGAATCTGCTCGCGGGGCCGGGCGTCCGGGTCGGGGTCGAGGACCCGGGCTATGTCGATGCACGCAACATCTGGCGTGTCAGCGGGGCGGAGCTGGTGCCGCTCTCGGTCGACGGCAACGGCATCGTGGTGGACGAACGCCTGGTCTGCTGTTCGATCGTCTATGTGACGCCCAGCCACCAGTCGCCGACCAGCGTGACGATGAGCCTGTCGCGCCGGCTCGCCCTGGTCGAGGCGGCGCGACAGCGCGACCTCCTGTTGATCGAGGACGATTACGAGCACGAGCTGAATTTCATCGGTGCCCAGCGCGGTGCCTTGAAGAGCTTCGACAATTCGGGCCGCACGATCTATCTGGGCTCGCTGTCCAAGGCGCTGTTTCCGGGGCTCCGGTTGGGCTTCGTGGTGGCGCCGGAACCCTTGATCCGGGAGATGCGGGCCTTGCGCCGGCTCATGTATCGCCACCCCTCGGGTCTCGATCAGCGGGCGATGGCGATCTTCATCCTGGAAGGCCATCTCGACGCCCATATCCGGCGGAGCCGCGACCAGCTCGCCCGCAAATGGACCGTGATCAACCGCGAGATCGGCCAGCTCTTGCCCGACTGCCGGCCGACCGTGACCACCGGCGGCTCTTCGGTCTGGCTGCGCCTGCCGGCCGGCATCGACTGCTGGGACCTGCAGCGGGCGGCGGCGCGCCGGTCCGTGCTGATCGAGCCGGGCGACATCCATTTCCTGGCCGAGGAGGCGCCGCGCAATTTCATCCGCCTCGGCTTCGCTGCCCTGGGGCTCGATCAGATCGCGCCGGGCCTCGCCGAACTACAGCTCGCGATCGATGATCTGCGTCGCGGTGGGGCATGAGCGAAAGGGGCTGGCGCGGATCCGCCCGGCTTGGCACCCTGCGCCCCGTTAACGAATTATCGGGGAGAGACGCATGACTTCGGCCGACATTCTGTTCCGCCCGTTCGACGTGAAGACGCTGCATCTGAAGAACCGGGTGGTGATGGCGCCGATGACGCGCGATTTCTCCCCGAACGGCGTACCGGGAGACAATGTCGTCGCCTACTACCGCCGCCGTGCCGCGGGCGGTGTCGGCCTGATCATCACCGAGGGCACGACGATCGACCATCCGGCCGCCTCGGGCTCGGACAGCTACCCGCGCTTCCACCATGACGCGCTGGACGGCTGGGCCAAGGTGGTCGCCGCCGTGCATGAGGAAGGCGGCAAGATCGCGCCCCAGCTCTGGCACCTCGGCATGATGCGGAACCCCAAACAGGTGTTCAATCCGGCGGTCGCCAGCGTCGGCCCCTCCGGCCTCCGGGTGCCGGGCAAGCTGGTCGGTCATGCGCTCTCGGAGAGCGAGATCGCCGACATCATCGCCGCCTTCGCCAAGGGCGCAGTGGATGCCCAGCGTCTCGGCTTCGACGCCGCTGAATTCCACGGTGCCCACGGCTATCTGATCGACCAGTTCTTCTGGGACGGCACCAACGTCCGGACCGACGCCTGGGGCGGTGATCTGGTCGCCCGTGCCCGCTTCGGGATCGAGGTCGTGAAGGCGGCTCGGGCCGCGGTCGGCCCCGACTTCCCGCTGATCCTTCGCCTGTCGCAGTGGAAGCAGCAGGATTTTACCAAGCGCCTGGCCGAGACGCCGGCCGAATGGGAAGCCTTCGTCACCCCCTTCGTCGATGCCGGCGTCGATATTTTCCACTGCTCGACCCGGCGTTTCTGGGTGCCGGAATTCGAGGGTTCGGACCTCAACTTGGCGGGCTGGACCAAGAAATTCACC
>JAYSCC010000147.1:0-7179 GCA_041915065.1 Zavarzinia sp. | reverse complement strand
GTGAACGCTGAGAACTCGTTCCTGGTTCAGATTGCTCATTGTCAGACTTTCATGCCGCGACGGCGAACGGACGCTGGCTTGCAATAGCCACTTCCGCCGTCCACCGCAACCGCTGAACGGACTAGGCAGAGCTGACCTGCTGTTGCGAGAGGAGTGGCGGGGATCAAAAAAAATCCTGTCATTTGCCTTTAAAGCAGAAAAATTTTCGGTATATATGATTATGTCAGAATAAATTGCGGATTATGCGGCTAAAAATTGATCTGCATCAAATTTCCCAAGTAGGTTGTGGTGAATGCTGGACGAAATTGATCTCGCCTTGATTGCGCGGCTGCAACAGGACGGCAGGCTCGGCCTCGCCGAACTGGGGCAGGCGGTCGGCCTGTCGCCTTCGGCGGTGAACGAGCGGGTGCGCAAGCTTTTGGCGCGGGGTGTTCTGCGCGCCATCGTGGCACTGGCCGATCCGGCGGCGCTCGGCCTCGGCATCACCGCCTTCGTCACCGTGACGCTGACCGCCGGGGCGGACGAGGACGCTTTCGTCGCTGCGGTGACGGCCGATCCGGCGGTGATGGAATGCCATCACGTGACCGGCGCCGCCAATTACCTGCTCAAGGTCCGGGTCGCCGACATGGCGGCCCTCGAAGCCCTGTTGAAACGCCTGAAGGCGACCGGCGCGCTTGCCCGCAGCGAGACCCAGCTCGCCCTCTCGACCCCCAAGGAGACGACCGCCCTGCCGGTCGGCAACCCGTGATGGACCTGGATTTCGGCCTCTTCGCCTCGGCCTTCGCCCTCGGCTTCTTCATCGCCATGCCGGTCGGGCCGATCTCGCTGCTGATCCTGAAGCGCACGGTCGCCGAAGGGGTGCCGGTCGGCGTCGCCACCGGTCTCGGCGCCGCCACGGCCGACGCGCTCTATGCCGCCTGCGCCGCCTTCGGCCTGTCGGCGGTGACCGCCCTGCTGGTCGACCAGGCGCGCCTGCTCGGCATCGTCGGCGGGGCCACCCTGATCTGGCTCGGCATCGGCGGGATCCGGGCCGCCGGCCGGCGCATCGCCCTGCCCGAGGCGGCGGCCGCGGCGCCGCCCCGGGGCGCCGTGCTGCCCGCCTATGCCTCGGCGGTCGGCCTCACGCTGACCAATCCGCTCACCATCATCTCCTTCGCGGGGGCCTTCGCCGGCATCGGCCTCGCCGCCGCGGGTGGCGCCCTGGCGGCGGGGACGACGGTCGCCGGCCTCGCCCTCGGCTCCGCCACCTGGCAGCTCACCATCGTGGCCGCGGCCGGCGGTGCCCGCCGCTTCCTGCGGCCCCGCGTGCTGGCGGCGATCGACCGTCTGTCCGGCCTGGTGCTGATCGGTTTCGGCCTCTCGGCCCTGTTGCGCGCCGCCCTTTGAGGCGAAACCCGCCCTTATGGGGCTGTTAACCAGCCTGGCCTAGGGTTTCGGGGGCAAATGGTACCGCTCGGGGTCGCTTTTTCGCCAAATCCCGTGCTAAAGCGGTGCCGATCCGGCCTCGGACAGAAAGGGCGAGATGCGGCGCGTCGTTCTCCTTGTGGTGCTGCTCGTGGCGGCTCCTGCTGCCGTGCTGTTCGGCGTTCTGCCGGGCATGCTGATGGCGCAGTACCGCCAGGCCGTGCCGCCGGCCCCGGCCGACCTCGCCGTGCAGACCGTCCATTTCGAGAGCGCCGACGGCGTCGACCTGGTGGCCTGGACGGCCGAGGCCGAGGCCCCCAAGGCGACCGTCATCCTGGTCCACGGCTCGGGCGGCAACCGGGCGGACGAATATATCGACCAGACCGGCATGATGCGCGACCTCTTGGGGCGGAACTATTCGGTCCTGGCGCTCGACCTCCGCAATCATGGCGATTCCGGTGCCGGCCCGCGCGGCCCGAGCTACGGCCCGGACGAGGCGCGCGACGTGGTCGCCGCCGTCGACTGGGTGAAGCATCGGAGCCCGGATCGGCGCGTCGCCGTCTATGGCACCTCGATGGGGGGCGCCGTGGCGATCTATGCCGCGGCCGCCGATCCGCGCATCGAAGCCGTGGTGGTCGATTCGACCTATGCGGACTCGGGCCCCGTTGTCGCCCATGAGGTCGAGGACGAGACCGGCCTGCCGCCCTTCCTGACCCGCCTCGTGCTCTGGGGCGCCGATCATTTCTGGGGCCTGGCCGAACACGAGGGCCGGACGATCGACGTGATCGGGCGCCTGGGCGCGCGGCCCCTGCTGATCATCCATGCCAAGGACGACCCGGTGGTGCCCTTCGCCGATGCCGAACGCCTGACCGCCGCCGATCCCGCCGCGGTCCTGTGGCAGGCTCCGCCACCGGTCCCCGAAGACGGGACGGAGAAAGGCGGGACGGAGAAAGGCGGGGCGGAGAGCGCGGACGAGGGCTTCGGCGGCCATGCCCAGACCTATCGCCAATCGCGCGAACTCTGGGTCGAACAGGTGTCGGGCTTCCTGGACGGCCTGTTCGCCACCATGTTCGGGTGAGTCATGACCTTCGAGGCCCCCACCCACCAGGACACGACGGCGAGCGCCCGGCTCTCCACCGGTTTCGACAGCAAGATCCTGGAGACCGATGCCGCCTTCACCGCCCTGACCGGCTGGCCGGCGGAAGAAGCGCGGGGCCAGACCCTGGCGATTCTGTTCGGTCCGTGGAGCGAGCGCGCCGCGGTCGACCGCCTGGTGCGGGCGGCTGAAAGGGGCGAAGTGGTGGAGCCCCTGGCGGTCAAGGTCTACGACTTCGCCGGCAACGCCTTCGACGCTGAGGTGGCACTGGAAGCCGACGGGCCGGATCATCTGCGCTGCCTGCTGCGCCGTCACGACGGCCGCGCCGCCGGCGTGGCGGTCGCGAAAGGTTCCGAGCAGTCGATCGCGCCCAGTGCCGACCGCCTGCTGCCGGCCCTGATCGATTCTCTCCGCGACGGCATCGTGGTGGTCGACGAGGAAGACCGCATCACCCTGGCCAGCGAAATCTTCGCGCAACAGGCGGGTCTCGCCGTGCCGGCGCTGATCGGCCGTCCACTCGCCGAAGTGATCGAGCTGCGGACGCCGCCGGGCGACGGCAGCCTGGCCGCCGCCAATTTCCTGCCGGCCGAGCGCGGGGCGCGCGGGGCGACGGTCAGCATGGCTCGCGGCGTCGACCACCGCGGCCGGATCTTCCGCGTGCTGACCCTGCGCAGTACCAATACCCGGGCCGCCGACCCGGTTCAGCGCGTCAATACGCTGGAAGCCGGTGCCGATGTCTTCGAGAAGGCGATGCTGCGGCGGGTCGACGTCGAGCATGAGCCGGTCACCCTGGGGCTCCTGGAGATCGTCGCCGACGACGACTTGGTGCGCAGCCTCGGCTCGATCTGGCGCGATACCCAGGAACGGGCGCGCATCGCCGCAGCGGCGGTGCTGGCCGGCGAATTGCGCCCGGGCGAATTATTCGTCGCGGTCAAGAGCGAGATGTTCCTGGTCTTCATGCTGGGGCGCCGCCGGGGCGAAGAGGCGCTTGGCCGCATGCAGCAGATCGCCCAGATGACCCGCCACCGCCTGGTGCGCGAGGGCGGGGCGCTCGCCTCGCTCGAAGTCTTCGGCGGGGCGACGGTGTTCAATGAGACCGACTCCGCCCTGGCGGCGCCGCGGCCGAACGAACCGGGCGATCTCATCCGCAGGCTGGCCGACCGCATCCGCCAGGACAACGGCCGCCATCAGCAGGTCGAGACGGTGATCGCCGACATTCTCGACGAGGGCACGGTGCAGGCGCGCCTGGTGCGCAGTCGCGACCTCGCCGCCGCCCGCTATGCGATTGCCGAATTCGACGACCGCTCGGCCCGCTGGATCACGTGGCTGCGGCGGCGCCACGGCATCGAGCCGGCACTGGAGCGCGAACTCGACATCGCCCTGGCCGGGCGTGCCGTCGAATGGGCCATGACCGGGGAGGGTGCCAGCCTGATCATGGCGCCGCTGCACTATGCGACGCTGGCCCACGCCCCCTCGGCCAGCCGCCTGACCGCTCTGGTGAACGGCCTGCCACCCGCGGTGCGCAACCGGATGATGCCGCTGATCGAACAATTGCCGCCGGAACTGACGGGCGAACGGTTGGTCGCCTTCCTGCGCCGGCTGGCCGGTCTCGGCCGCGGCGCTTGGCTGGTGCTCGACGGGCTCGACACCCGCGGCATCACGGGCCGGATGGAAGGATTGGGTGGCGTCGCCCTGAACCATGCGCGCCTGCTGCCCCGGCTGGAGCACGAGCCCAAGGCGGTGAAGCAGTTCATCGATCACCTGCGTGCGGCCAACCAGCCGGTGCTGGTCTTCGGTATCGACGAGCCGGAACAGGCGAGCCTGCTGTTCGGTACCTTCGGCATCACACTCGCCGCCGGCCCGGGGGTCGAAAAACTGGCGACCGGCCGGCCCTGAGACCGGCGCCGCCGGTCAGAGCGGAATGCGCAGGGTGGCCACGGTGCCCTTTTCAGGTCCGGGCGAGGCGAAATCGACCTTGCCCTTGAGCTGCACCGCCAGGCCGCGGATCAGGCGCATGCCCAGGCTCTTCGCCTTTTCGATGCCGCCCTGGCCCTCCGGCAGGCCGCTGCCGTCATCGGCGATGACCAATTCGAGCTGGCCCTCGATGTCGCGCAGCGAGATCCGGATCGTGCCGCTGCGGCCGTCGCCGAAGCCGTGCTTCAGGGCGTTGGTCAGCATTTCGTTGGCGATCAGGGCCAGAGGCACCGCCCGGTCCATGGGCAGGGAGACGCTGGAGAGTTCGAGTTCGAGGGCGATGCGGCCGCGGGTGCCGCCCTCGCCGGTCAGGCTCTCGCCGATCGAGCGCAGGAAGGCGGCGCAGTCGACGGTGGCGAATTCGCCGCCCTGATAGAGCTGCTCGTGGAGCTGGGCCATGGCGCGGATGCGGTTCACCGTATCGGTGAAGCCCTGGCGCAGGATGGGATCGCCATATTGCCCGGCCTGCAGCGAGAGCAGGCTGGAGACGATCTGGAGATTGTTCTTGGTCCGGTGGTGCATCTCCTTGAACAGGAGCGTGCGCGAGGCCAGCGCTTCCTCGAGTTCCACCGTGCGGGCGGCCAGCTTGTCCTTGGCCGCCGCCTCGCGGTCGACGGTGCGCAGGCCGAAGACGGCGAGGCCGCCGATCAACCCGCCCGCCAGCACGACGAAGACGAAGCCGATGCCGGTTGTCCGCCGCCACTCCTGCAAGGCCGCGGCGCGGTCGATCGAGGCCAGTGTCACCAACGGCAGGCCGGCGATCCGGCGATAGGCGATGATGGCCGGGGTGCCGTCCACGATGGTCGGTGCCTCGACGGCACCTTCCTCGCGCCCGCCCGACAGATTCTCGTGGAAGAAGGGGGTGTAGAGGAAGTCGCGCCCGACCATGTCGTCGTTGATCGGCCAGCGCACCACGAGACGGCCGTCGGTCCGGAACAATTCGAGCGCCGTGGTCGACGGCACCTTCAGGCCGCCGTGGAATTTGGCGAAATAGCCCATGTCGATCGCCGCCAGCACGACACCGGCGAAACGGCCCTGGTATTCGAGCCGCCGGCTGATCGAGAAATAGACGCTGTCGGTCAGGCGGCTGCGGTTGGCCGGGGTGATGAAGAATTCCTCGCCGCTCTGATGCGCCTGGAAGAAGTCGCGATCGGCGAAATCGGCCGGCGGCGCGCGGCCTTGGCTGGTCGAATAGACCACCCTTCCCTTGTCGTCGAAGAACCAGAGTGAGCCGATCTGCGGCAGCAGGCGGGCCATGCCGATCAGGTGCAGGCGCCGGCTCTCGGTCGCGAAGAGCGGGTTCAGCCCGTCTTCGGCGACCAGCTCGACCGCTTGGCGCAGCACCAGGTCGGAACCCTTGATGGTCCATTGGAAATGCTCGTCGACCACGCGGGAGAGCAGGCGGGCCTCGTCCCGGGCGGCCGACAGGGCGCTCTGATGCCCGGACCAGGTGAGCGACGCCCAGGTCAGGAAGCCGACGGCCAGGAACAGGCCGGTGATCGAGAGCAGGATGGTGCGTGGCTTCCGCCCGAGCCGGCGCATGTCGTCGAGCAGCGAGGCGGGCGGGGCCACCGCCGGCATCGCCGCCGCGTCATGCGTGTCGGGAGTGGCGCTCACGCAGGCCTGCCTCAGGCGAAGGTGATGCGCGGCGCCGGGCGCCCGGCGCTCTCGATCCGGGCCGCGACCTCGCGCGCCAGGGCCAGATAGGCTTCGGCCTGCGGGCTCTCCGGCGCCAGGGCGACGATTGGCCGGCCGTCGTCCGAATGTTCGCGGATCGCCATATGCAGCGGGATCTCGCCCAGGAAGTCGACGCCGAGCTGTGCTGCTGTCTCGCGGGCACCGCCATGGGAGAAGATGTCGGAACGGCCGCCGCAATGGGGGCAGACGAAATAGCTCATGTTCTCGACGATGCCGAGCACCGGCACCTCGACCTTCTGGAACATGGCGAGGCCCTTCTTGGCATCGATCAGGGCGATGTCCTGCGGCGTCGAGACGATCACCGCGCCGGCCAGGGGGGCGCGCTGAACCAGGGTCAATTGCGCGTCGCCGGTGCCCGGCGGCAGGTCGATCACCAGGACGTCGAGCGGTGCCCAGTCGACCTCGGAGAGGAGCTGGCCGATCGCACTCATCACCATGGGGCCGCGCCAGATCACCGCCTGGTCCTCGGGCACCAGGAGGCCGATCGACATGGCTTTGAGGCCATAGGCTTCCATCGGCACGAGCTTCTTCGCGGCCGTGGTGCGCGGTTTGCCGGAAAGGCCCAGCATGCGCGGGATCGAGGGGCCGTAGATGTCGGCGTCGAGAAGCCCGACCTTGAGCCCCAGGCGGGACAGGCCGAGCGCCAGGTTGACCGAGGTGGTCGACTTGCCGACCCCGCCCTTGCCGGAGGCGACGGCGATCACCTTGCCGACACCGGGGATGGCGTTCGGCTTCGGTTGTTGGGGCGTAGCTTGGGCCGGGCGCTGCGGCGGGGTGTCGCGATGGGCGGTCAGCACGGCGGTGACCGAGAGCACGCGGGCCAGCGCCATCACGGCCTTTTCACAGGTCGCGCGGAGCGGCTCCAGGGCGGCGGCTTCGGCCGGGTCGATCTCGATCGAGAAGGCGACATGGCCGTCCTTCACCATCAGGCCCGCGATCCGGCCGGCGGCCACCACGCTGCCCCGTCCGCTCGGATCGGGGATGCGCTCCAGGGCGGCCAGAACCTC
>JAYSCC010000146.1:4523-7219 GCA_041915065.1 Zavarzinia sp. | reverse complement strand
CTCTCTATGGGCGACATGCATTTCTCCCAGGGCGACGGCGAGATCACCTTCTGCGGCGCGATCGAGATGGCCGGTGCCTGGCTACACATCAAAGTCGATATCATCAAGGACGGCATGTCCAAATACGGCATCAAGAACCCGATCTTCAAGCCGTCGCCGATCACCCCGAACTACAAGGATTACCTGATCTTCGAAGGCATCTCGGTCGACGAGGAAGGCAAGCAGTATTACCTCGACGCCAACGTCGCCTACCGCCAGGCCTGCCTGAATGCGATCGAATATCTGAAGAAGTTCGGCTATTCGGGCGCCCAGGCCTATTCGATCCTGGGTTCGGCCCCGGTGCAGGGCCACTTCTCGGGTGTCGTCGACATCCCGAATTCCTGCGCCACCCTGTGGCTGCCGACCGAGATCTTCGATTTCGACATCAAGCCCTGTGCCGCCGGTCCGACCAAATTCCTGACCGGCGACATCGACATGCCGATCGCCTACGACTGATCCGTCCGTCCCGGCCGCTTCACCGCGGCCGGGGCACACCGGAGGTTACGATGCCGCTCTATGAATACGACTGTCTCGACTGCGGACCCTTCACCGAGATCCGGCCGATGGCGGAATCGGCGCTGCCCTGCGCCTGTCCGGACTGCGGGCGGGAGGCGCCTCGTGCCTATCTGACCCCGCCCATGATGGCCTGTGTCGGCACCGACACGCGGATCGCGCTGGAGACCAACGAACGCGCCCGCAATGCGCCCATGAGTGTCGGCGAATATGCCGCCAAGCAGGACGCCAAACGTCACCGCGCCGGCTGTTCCTGTTGCTCGACGACGCGAAAGAAGAAGAGCGCTACGGCCAAGACGCCGTCGGGCGCCAAGTCCTTCCCCTCGAAACGCCCCTGGATGATCAGCCACTGAGCCCCCGGGCTCAGCGCCCCCACCGTTTGGCGAGGTCGATGGCCTCGGCGAAGCGGTGGCGGGCAGGGCCGGCATTGCCGCTGGGCCGGTAGCGGCGATCCGGCCCGGCCCCGGCGAGGGCGAAGCCGTCGCCGGCGCCCGCCAGTGCCGCGGTGCCGAGCACGGTCAATTCGCCCGCTCCGGGCGCCACCACCTCCCGGCTTAAAACATGGGCGAGGAAGCCGCAGAAATAGCTGTTCTTCGCCATGCCACCGTCGATCGAGATCGTCTCGGCCAGCGGCAGCTGTTCCGCCATCGCCTCGACCACTTCGGCGGTGCGGAGCGCCACGCCCTCCATCACAGCCCGCGCGAGATCGAGCGGCCCCGCCTCCAGCGTGAGGCCGAGGAAGAGACCCGCGGCATCCCGCCGCCAATGCGGGCAGGCGAGGCCGGCCAGGGCGGGCACGAAGGCGATGCCGCGCTCGATCGCCGACGGGCCGGTGAAACCGTCGATCTCGGCATAGCCGGAAAACAGGCCGAGGCGCCTCGCCCAGTCCATGGCCGAGCCCGCGGTATAGACGCCGCCGTCGAGGGCATAGGTGATGCCGTCCGCGGTGGACCAGGCGACGGTCGGCAACAGGCCGCGCTCGGGGGCGCGCAGGATGGCGTTTCCGGTTACGGCGAGCACGAAGGCGCCGGTGCCGAAGGTCACCTTGATATCGCCCGGCCGGCGGCAGCCATGGCCATAGAGCGCGGCTTGCTGGTCGACCACGCTGGCGGTCACCGGTACCTCGCGCCCGGAAAGGCGAATGGCACCGTGATGGGCCACGGTCGGGCGCACCGGTGGTAAGGCCTCGATCGGCACGCCGAACAGGGCGCAGAGATCCGGGTCCCATTGCCCGCTCGCCAGGTTGAGGAGCGAGGTGCGCGACGCGGTGGTGACGTCGGTACCGAAGCCGCCGGCCAGCCGGTCGAGAAAGAAGGCGTCGGTGGTGCCGAGGCGGAGCCGCCCGGCGGCGGCGAGCGGCCGCGCTTCGGCCACGTTCTCCATGATCCAGCCGAGCTTGGAGGCGGAGAAATAGGGATCGAGCGGCAGGCCCGCGCGTTCCAGGGTCAGGGCTTCCGCCCCCTCGGCCTTCAGGCGTTCGATCACGTCGCTGGTGCGGGAATCCTGCCAGACGATCACGGGGGAGATGGCGCGCCCGGTAACGCCGTCCCAGGCGAGGCAGCTCTCGCCTTGGTTGTCGATGCCGATGGCGTCGACACCGCCGGCTGCATCGAGGCAGGTCCGGATGGATGCCAGGAGTTCCTCGGGATCATGCTCGACCCGGCCCGCCTCGGGATAGTGCTGGGCGTGAACCACGCTTGCCGCGATCGCCGCCGTGCCGTCCCCGGCGACCAGCACGCGGGTCGAGGTGGTGCCCTGGTCGATCGCGGCGATCCGGGTCACGGTGCCTTCTCCGCCCGCGGCGTCAGCGTCAGGGTGAAGCCTTCCCCGTCGCCGAGTGCCGTGGCGTCGGGCAGGGGCAGCAGGATGCGTCGCTCCGGCAGGGCGTCGATCCGGCGCGACCACAAGATGCGCTCGCCGGCGCTCAAGGTCAGCAAGCCCTTGACGGCGGCAGGGACGCGGACCTGGAGCCGGCGGCTCCCCCGCTCGGCCGGGGCGGGCAGGATTCGCTGCGGCACCGCGTAACGCAGGGCGCCCGCGACGACGAGCGGTGCACCGGCCCCGCTTGGCAGCTCGCCCGCCAGGTCGGCGGCGATCGCCCGGGCGGCTCGTACGCCCTCGCGCCAGCTCTGGCCGGCGGTCTC
>JAYSCC010000146.1:0-4513 GCA_041915065.1 Zavarzinia sp. | reverse complement strand
GGGCGGAGCAGGTTGCCGGCGGCGAAATAGGCGGCGTCGCTGCAGCGCCCGAACTGGTCGATCGACGGCCCGCCGCTGCCGCGGTCGACCTCGAGGGGGCCGAGGCGGGCCAGGCTCGCTTCGGGCAGGAAGGCACCGGTGAAGAGCACGCCGTCGCAATCGATGGTGCGTTGGCGCCGGCCTTCCAGGATGTCGACGGATTCGACCCGCGTGGTGCCGCGGATCGCCGTGATCCTGCTCTCGAACAGCAGCGGCACGCCGAGGGCGAGGGGCAGCAGGCGCGACGGCCAGCGCGCCACGGTGCGGGGGCCCGCCTCGATCATGGCGGCCGGCTTGATCCCGGCGCTGCGGCAGGTCAGCAGGGCGGAGAAGGAGACCAGTTCGGTGCCGACCACCAGCGGGCGTTCGAAGGGTTTTCGCTTCTTCAAATGCACCATGCCCTGGAGCGCACCGGTGGTGACGATGCCGAGCGGCCGGGCGCCGGTGACCAAGCGGGCCGCGCGCGACGCCTCCCGTGCCCCGGTCGCCAGCAGCACGCGCCGCGCCTCGACCCGAAACGGGCCGGCGTGGTCGACCGCGGCGAGCGACCCGCCGGGTTCCAGCGCGGTCACCGTGGCGCCCAGGCGGATCTCGGCCCCGGCCCGGGAGGCGGTATCGGCCAGATATTCGGCATAGGCGGGGCCGCGCATCAGGCGGCCGAACTCGCGAAGCCCGAAGGGCGAATGCAGGCAGTGGCGGGGAATCCCGCCCGCCTTGGCTTCCCGCTCCAGCACGACGACGCGCTCGATGCCGAGGCGGATCAGCTCGGTCGCGGCGCCGAGGCCGGCCGGCCCGCCGCCCACGATGGCGACGTCGCAGGTGACGACACGCTCACTCATCGCCGTCTCCCGGGCAGAGCGGGAAGGCCAGGCGGCCGTCGGTCAGCTCGGCCAGGCGGGCGGCACAGAAGAAGCCCTGACAGCGCCCCATCATGGCCCGGGTCCGCCGCTTCAGGCCGCCTGGGTCGCAAGGCGGCAGGGGGCTCGCCAGCGCGGCTTCGATTTCGTTCCGGGTCACCCATTCGCAGTGGCAGACGATTTCCCCCGGCGCCTCGCCCTGATAGGGGCGGGGGCGGTGCTCGGCCAGGTTCGGCATCTCGGGCCAGGCGACCTCGGCTGGCGGTGTGAAGCCGCCGCCGTGCAGGGCGAGGACATGGCGGGCGATGCCGAGGGCGGCGGTCAGCCCGGTCGAGCGGATGCCGCCGACGGTGATCCAATGCTGCGCCGGCCGGTTCCGGATGCGGTAGTCCTTCTCCTCGGTGGCGGGGCGGATCCCGGCATAGATCGCAGTGACCGGCAGGGCGGCGAGGCCGGGCAGGATGCGTTCGCCCTCGGCCATCAGGCGGCGCAGGGTGGCTTCGTCGGTGCCGGTGTCGGAACGGCTCTCCTGTTCCTCGGCGGTCGGGCCGACCAGGACATTGCCGAAGATCGTCGGGCAGACCACGACCCCCTTGGTGCGCGCGGTCGGCACCGGCAGGAGGATGGTGTCGAGCAGCTTTCGCGCCGCCTTGTCGTAGACGACGAACTGGCCCTTGCGCGGCTTGATCGCGAAATCGGCGGTGCCGAGCAGGCTGCGGTCCAGCCAGTCGCCGTAAAGGCCGGCGGCATTGACGACCAGGCCCGCCTTGACCGGGCCGCGCCCGGTCTGCAACGACCAGACGGCACCGTCGAAGCTACCGCCGGTCACCTGGGCGTTGAACAGGGCGGTGGCGCCGTGGGCCAGGGCTTGGGTCAGATAGGCGAGGGGGGCGCTCCAGGGATCGACCAGGGCTTCGCCGGGGATGGTGACGCCAGCACGGGCGGCCGGGGACAGCGCCGGCACAAGGTCGCGCAGGGTGGCGGCATCGATGATCGCGACATCGCCGACGCCGTTCTCGTGCGCCTGGGCGACGATCGCCGGCAATTGCGCCTCCTGCTCCTCGGTCCAGGCGACCAATTGCGCGCCGCAGGGCAGCAGCGGCAGGTTCAGGCGCTCGTGCAGGCTTCGATAGATCGCGTAGGATTCGGCCACCAGCCGCTGCTCGAGGGAGCCGGGCACGGCATCGAAGCCGGTGTGCAGGATGGCGGAATTGGCCTTGGAGGCGCCGGCCAGAATGTCGCCCGCTTTTTCCAGCAAGACGGTGCGCGCCCCGGCCAGGGCGAATTCCCGCGCGATGGCGCAGCCGACCACGCCGCCGCCCACGACCGCGACTTCGTACTCCTGAACCACCATCGCGCCCTTTGCCCAAGCCGGCGACGATGTTAGGGATTGAACGGGTGCAGGGTCAATCCGGCCCGCTGGTTCCGGTGCCGATGACCCCGATTTCCCTTTCCCGACGCAGTCTCCTGGCCGGCTTGGCGGTCGCTCTCTCCGGCTGCGGCGCCACGGTGACCGGCCTCGGCCCGGTTTCGAGGGCGCCTGCACTGGCCGATGGTGCCTATGTCGCGGCCGACGGGACCCGTCTCGCCTATCGGCGCTGGCTGCCCCCGGCTGGGCGGCCGATCCGCGCCGTGATCCTGGCCCTGCACGGCTTCAACGATTATTCCGCTTCCTTCGCCCTGCCGGCGCCCTTCTGGGCCTTCAAGGGCATCGCCACCTATGCCTACGACCAGCGCGGCTTCGGCGATAGCGAGACGCGCCTGCTCTGGCCTGGGCGCGAGGCACTGGCGAGCGATGCCGATGCGGTGCTGCGCCTGGTGCGCGCCGCTCACCCCGGGCTGCCGGTCTTCCTTCTGGGCGAGAGCATGGGCGGTGCCGTCGCCCTGGCGGCGCTGGCGGCCCGGCCCGATCTGCCGGTCGCCGGCCTCGTCCTGGTCGCCCCGGCGGTCTGGCGGCGCGACGACATTCCCTTTCCGGGCGCCTTGCTGCTCGACCTCATGGCCTTTGCCATGCCCTACAACCGAATGACCCCGCCCGAAGGTTTTCGCGTGCAGCCGACCGACAGCGACGAGGCGCTCCGCCTCCTGCGCGACGATCCCTTGGTCTTGAAAGAGACAAGGGCCGATTCGCTCCAGGGGCTGGTCGACCTGATGGACGGGGTCGCCCGGGGCGCCATGCCGCGGCCCAATCTGCCGGTCCTGCTGCTCTATGGCTTGCGCGATGAATTGGTGCCCTTCGAGGCGGTGCTCCGCCTCTCGGCCAGGCTGGCCGAAGGGCGCGGGGAATTTCGCCGCGTGTTCTACGACCGCGGCTACCACCTGCTGCTGCGCGACCTGCAGGGGCCCCGCGTGTGGCGCGACGTCGCGGCCTGGATCGCCGATCGTCGTGGACTCTTGCCGAGCGAAGCCCAGAATCGGCCATGATTTGGCGCCACTGTTTCGCCCCCGCCGGTGCTGATTGGAGTACCGGGGCGGCATGAGGCCGGGTTATTGTGTGGGCAGCGAATGGCTTTGGGCAGGCCGGCTAGAGGCGAGTGATGAGCGTGCACAACGATAAAGGGGCGCCGCGGGGCGTCAGCCCCTTCCGATGGGCAGTGCTGCTGCTTCTGTTCAGCGTGCTCGGGCTCGAGGGCTGCGCCAAGACCAAGCGCTTTCCGGCAACCGCCGCGTCACCAAGTTCGGCCGCCGTCACGGCGCATGGCTCGAACCTGCCCGACGACGTCGCGGCCGATGCCGAAGACGAGGGTCAGGACAACGGCGCGGTGGTGACGCCCGGCGCGATCGGTCCGGGCGATGCTCCGGGCACCCGGCATGCCGCCGCCGGGCTCAGCGGCGATACCTTGAGCGGGCGGATCCCGGGCGACGCCGTGGTCGCCGGTAGCGTCGAATCGGTGCTGGCCGCGATGGCGGCGCCCAGCGACATGAAGGTCTTCTTCAGTACCAATGCGGTCGACCGCGGTCTGGGGGCGCGGCGGGTCGACCTCGGCAAAGTGTCGAGCGCCGACCGGGCGGGCGCGATCGATGCCGCCTGCCGCCAGGCTGATCTGTCGTGCTTCTATGCGGCCGACCTGAATTCCCTTTCGGTCTACGACCCCCGCGAATTCCAGACCTCGGGGCCGGATATGACGGCCCTCGTCTACAACCGGCGGAACGGGTTCGAGGCAGCGACGGCCGCTAACGCGGAGGCTGGCCGTCCGCCCGCCAAACCGGCGAAACCGACCAAGCCGACCCGCGGCAAGCCCGCGAAACCCGGCAAGCCCGGCAAGCCGGTGGCCGGCAAACCGGGTAAGCCCAGCGCCGGCAAGCCGGCGAAACCGGGCAAGCCCGCGGCCGCCAAGCCGAGTTCCGGCAAGCCGGCCAAGCCCGCCGCCGCCAAGCCCGCCGCCGCTAAGCCGCCGGCTGCGGCGAGCAAGCCGGCCAAGCCGAAGCCCGCCAGCGCCCCGGTCCCGAGCCGCAAGCCGACCAAGCCTAAGGCTGGCACCGCGCCGCTCACGACAAATTGAGCCCCCGGGGACGCGAGGGCCCGAAAACAACCGGCGATGCGAGGGGAAGACGGGATGGGGGCGCGGACCAACTGAACCAAGGGGCAGCGCCTTAAGAGCCGCGGCATTCCCCGC
>JAYSCC010000145.1:0-7229 GCA_041915065.1 Zavarzinia sp. | reverse complement strand
CGCAGGCCAAGGCACCTCCGGCCAGCGCAGTTGCCCCAATCCGTCGATTTTGCCGGGGTGCTGGGAGGATTCCCGGGTTCAGCTCGCCTTGATGTAGCGGCCGTCCTGATAGATCAGCGGCGAGACGTCGCCGAACAGGCGCACTTCCTCGACCTTGCCGACGAAGATCGTGTGGGTGCCGTAGAGCATCAGGGCGTCGACCCGGCAGAAGATGTTGGCTTGGGCGTCGACCAGATAGGGCACGCCATGCGGGCCGTCGGCCCATTCCCCGGCCGAGAAGCGCTCCGCCCCCTGGAGCTTGCCGCCGAAGGCGCCGGCCACGTCGGCATGGCGGTTGTGCAGCAGGTTGACGCAGAAGCGGGTGCCGTCCTGCAACGCGGGATGCAGGCTGGCGCTCTGGTTGACGCAGACCAGGATGGCCGGCGGATCGGTGGTGACCGAGGTGACCGCGGTCGCGGTCATGCCCTGCCGCTCGCCATCGGAGCCGGTCGAAACGATGGTGACGGTCGCGGCCAGGCGGCGCATGGCGCCTTTGAAGGCGGCGATCAGGTCGGGGGTGGAGACGATGGGGCTTTCGGCCATGGCTGACATCCTGCAGCGGCGGGGTACACGATCACCCCGACAGTTGAGCCGATTTTGAACTGCCGGGGCAAGCCCGCATCGTCCGCTTGGAGGGGGGCGGAAAAGCCTGCATGTCGGGTCGAATGAGTTAGTCCGCTTAGACGATGTTGCTCTCGCCCTCGGCTCACATGATCCCCGACACGGCGGACGTCGCACGGGCGAAGTCCGAAACAATGTACCGATCGTGAGGAAACAGGCCATGGACGGCAGCAGCGAAGTGAACATGGTGGCGCCGGATGCCGACGAACTTCTGCGTCGTGCCCGCGCCATGGTCCCGGTCTTGCGCGAACGCGCCGCGGCGACCGAAAAGGCGCGCAAGGTGCTGCCCGAGACGATCGCCGACTTCCAGAAGGCCGGCTTCTTCCGCGTCCTCCAGCCCAAGCGCTGGGGCGGCTTCGAGATGCACCCGCATGTCTATTACGACATCCTGATGACCCTGGCCGAGGGCGACATGTCGTCGGCCTGGTGCTACGGCGTGATCGCCTGCCACAACTGGCAGATGGCGCTGTTCGAAGACCAGGCGGCGCAGGACGTCTGGAGCCAGGACACCTCGGTCTTGATCTCCTCGACCTATATGATGACGGGCAAGGCGACCCCGGTCGAAGGCGGTTTCCGCTTCTCCGGCCGCTGGCGCTTCTCGTCGGGTTGCGAGCATTGCGACTGGATCTTCCTGGGCGGCATGGTCGATCCCGAATCCGGCAACATGGACGCCCGCACCTTCCTGCTGCCGCGCAAGGACTATGAGATCGTCGACACCTGGGACACGCTCGGGCTCCGCGGCACCGGCAGCCACGACATCGTGGTCGAGGACGTCTTCGTGCCCGAATATCGCACCCACAAGATGGCCGACGCCCTGATGTGCATGAGCCCGGGCAATGCGGTGAACACTTCGCCGCTCTACCGCGTGCCCTTCGCCCAGATCTTCATCCGCGCAGTCTCGACCTCGACCCTCGGCGGGTTGCAGGCGATGCTCGACGCCTTCGTCAAATATGCCGCCAAGCGGACCACCGTGACCGGTGCCAAGACGGCGGAAGACGGTTCGGCCCAGCTCGTCGTGGCCGAGACGGTGGCGGCGCTCGACGCCATGAAGCTGGTGCTCCGCCGCAACATCGGTCTGATGTACGAACAGGCCGAGGCCGGCATCTTCACGCCGATCGAAGACCGCATGAAATACCGCTACCAGTCGGCCGAAGTGCCGGATCGCTGCGTCAACCTGGCCCAGCGCATCTTCAAGGCGGGCGGCGGTGCGGCGGTCTTCAACGGCCTACCCTTCGCCCGCATCTTCGCCGATCTCTCGACCGCCCGGGCCCATGCCGCGAACCAGCAGGATTCGATCGGCCGCAACTGGGGTCGGGTCATGCTGGGCCTCGACAATCAGGACTATTTCATCTGATCCTGCGCCCCCGCCGAGAGGGGCGACGGAACAAGGGGAGCCGGGACGGGTGACGATGCTGCCGCTGCAATATTATTCGCTGAAAGTGGCGCGCGTCGTCGCCGAGACCGCCGATGCCAAGTCGGTAATCTTCGAGGTCCCGGCGGAACTCGCCACGCGCTTCGACTACAAGCCGGGGCAGTTCCTGACCCTCCGCCTGGGCGAGCCCGGCGCCACCGTGGCGCGCTGCTATTCCCTGGCCAGCTCGCCCTTCACGGGCGAGGCGCATAAGGTGACGGTGAAGCGGGTCGCCGGCGGCATCGGCTCCAACTGGCTGTGCGACACGATCGAGGCTGGCTCGGTGGTCGAGGTCCTGCCGCCGGCCGGCGTCTTCGTGCCGAAGAATCTGGACCGCGACCTGTTGCTCTTCGCCGGCGGCAGTGGTGTCACGCCGATCCTGTCGATCCTGAAATCCGCCCTGCTCAAGGGCAAGGGTCACATCGTCGTCGTCTACGCCAACCGCGACGAGAAATCGGTGATTTTCGCAGCCGAACTGCGCGAACTGGCGGCCGCCAACCCCGGCCGCGTCACCCTGCTGCATTGGCTCGAGAGCGTGCAGGGCCTGCCCAGGGCGCCCCTTCTGGCCGACCTGGTGAAGCCCTATGCGGCGAGCCACGATGCCTTCATCTGCGGTCCCGGCCCCTTCATGGACGGGGTCGTCGAAGCGCTGACCAGCCTCGGCGTGGCCCGGACCCGCATCCACCTCGAAAAATTCATCTCGCTCGACGGTGATCCCGTCGCCGCCATCGCAGCGATCGAGGCGGAGGCCAAGGCGGCTGCCGCGGCGGCCGAATCCGGCCCCAAGGCCGAGGTCGAAGTGGCGCTGGACGGCGTCACCCACAAGCTCGACTGGCCGACTTCGCGCCATCTCCTCGACATCATCCTCGAAGCCGGCATCGACGCGCCCTATTCCTGCCGGATGGGCAGTTGCAGCGCCTGCATGTGCAAGCTCGAGGAAGGCAAGGTCGAGATGACCAAGAACAGCGTCCTCGACAAATCCGATCTGGCGGACGGCTGGATTCTGGCCTGCCAGGCCCTGCCCCTGACCGACAAGGTCAAGGTCGCCTTCCCCGACTGACCCGCTCGCACCGAAGCGGGTCAATGAATCAAATTCAATTAGTCCATGCGGACGATGAAGGGGGGCCTCGTTGGATTAGGGTTTGATCCGTCAAGGGTCAAACCGAGTAAAGCCGGGCCCAGTAAAGCCGGGCCCCGTGCGATCGGGGGAGGAAAAGCGTGCAGATCCGTGAATTGGGCTATGTCGTCGTCGGTGCGACCGACATCGAGAAGTGGCGGCAGTTCGCCACCGAAGTGCTGGGCCTGATGGCGATCGACGCGCCCGATGGCCGCCTGCACCTGAAGATGGACGGCCGCCAGTTCCGCTTCCTGATCCTGCCGGCCGAGCAGGACGGGCTGATCGCCTCGGCCTGGGAAGTCCAGGACGAGATCGCCTTCCGCGCCGCGCGCGAGGAACTGGTCGCCAAGGGCGTCTCCGTCACCGACGGCAGCGCCGAAGACGCCGCCATCCGCTACGTGCAGGCCTATTTCAGCTTCACCGATCCGGCCGGCAACGTGCAGGAAGTCTATTGGGGTCCGATCTCGGACTTCTCGCGCTTCATCTCGCCGATCGGCGTTTCCGGCTTCGTCACCAAGGACATGGGCCTCGGCCATGTCGTGTTGCCAGCCGCGATGGAATTCGACGCCGCCCACAAGTTCTGGACTGAGACGCTGGACTTCGGCCTGTCCGACATCCTGCGCATCTCGATGATCCCGGGCATGCCGGCGATGCGCATCCAGTTCTACCACTGCAACCCGCGCCAACACTCCCTGGCGCTGGCCGAAATGCCGAGCCCGGCCAACTGCATCCACGTGATGATCGAGGTCGACAATCTCGACGAGGTCGGCCGTGCGCTCGACCGCGTGGCGCAGTATCAGGTGCCCGTCGTCATGGGCCTCGGCAAGCATGTGAACGACGAGATGATCTCGTTCTATGTCTTCACGCCAGGCGGCTTCGCGCTCGAATACGGCTGGGGCGGTCTGGTCAAGGACTGGACCAACCACCAGGTTTTCGAAACCACGGCGACCAGCCATTGGGGCCACCGCCTGGGCGGCTGACACGGCATCGGTTTCGTGCGGGGGCCCGCCCCCCGCACGGCGGGAGATTTCGCCCGGTAACGGTCATTTCGAGCCTCGGTCGGTGTCGGCGAAATCTCCCGTTTTTTGAGTCGATTGGCGATTGATACCAGTTCCGCGCTAACGGCCCTTGGAGCCCAGAGTGCGGCCGGGTAAGCATGGCGAAAACACCGCGCGCAAAAGCGTAGCGGACGGGTGACGAAAACACCCGGCGGGGGAGGGGAACAAGGTCGATGGCCGGACGCGCGGTTGGACTCTTGATGGCGGCGTTGATTGCAGCCATCGCGGTATATGCCTTCAGGCCGCGGCCGTTGCCCGAATATCCGGCGACCGAGACCAATCCAGGCCGGCTGCGTATCAACGGGCTCGCCGCGGTGGGCGACCGCCTGGTGGCGGTCGGTGAGAGCGGTCACATCCTGATCTCCGACGACAAGGCGCAGAGCTGGCATGACGCAGCGGTGTCCGGCACGGCCGAACATGCGCGGATCGAATCCACCCTGACCCAGGTCGCGGGGATCGGCGGCGATCTGGCACTCGCGGTCGGGCACGACGGCGTCGTGCTGCGCTCGACCGATGGCGGCAAGGACTGGCAGACGGTCCGCTTCACCGAGGAATCCTCCGATCCGCTGTTCGGCCTCTGCACTGCGGGCGCCGGCACTGTCTATGCCGTCGGCTCCTTCGGCGCCTTCCTGGTCTCGCAGGACCAGGGCAAGGATTTCGCGCCGGTGCCGGTCGACCTGCCCGACGGGCCGCATCTGAACGGTATCGCTTGTGCCGCCGACGGTCACATGATGGTGGCGGCCGAGATGGCCCAGGTGATGCGCACGGCGGATGGCGGCAAGACCTGGGAAGCGGTGCAGCTTCCCTACAACGGCTCGCTCTATGGCGTCGTCCGCACCCCCGGTGGGCGCTGGATCGCCTATGGCATGCTGGGCCATGTCTTCAGGACCGACGACTTCGGCGACACTTGGACCGAGATCGACACCGGCGTCGAAGCCTCGCTCTTCGGGGGCACGGTGCTCGCCGACGGCCGCGTCGTGTTGATCGGCCAGGGCGCCACCGTGCTGGTCTCGTCCGACGGCGGCACCAGCTTCCACGCTGCCCAGTCGGGCGGGCGCGAAGCCTATGTCGCCCTGCTCGAACTCGCCCCGGGCCGCCTGCTGCTGGGCGGCGAGAAGGGGATTTCCCAATTCAACCTGGATCGGCCGCTCGCGGCGCTTGTCGGGGGGCAGTGACATGTCGAAGCTCCATCACGTCCATCCCCACGCCGCCCCCGCCACCTTCGGCCAGCGTGTCGTCGAGGGGTGCTCCAACCTTCTGCTGCGCTTCCGCTTCGTCGTGCTGGCGCTCGCGGTCGGCATCACCGGCGTGCTCGGTTACGAGGCGCGCAACATCCAACTCGACCCCGGCTTCGCCAAGCTGATTCCGATCCATCACCCCTTCATGCAGGCCTTCGCCAAATATGCCTTCATCTTCCCGGGGCATAACCGCGTCGTCCTGAACCTGCATTGGAAGGGGCAGGGCGACATGTACAACAAGGAATTCATGACGGCGATGGAAGCCCTCCACAACGAGGTGTTCTTCCTGCCGAACGTGGACCGCACCCGCGTGATCTCGCTGTTCTCGCCCAGCGTCCGCTACACCAAGGTGACCGAGGAAGGCTTCATCGGCGCGCCCATCATCCCCGAGACCTTCACCAAGACCGACGACCAGCTCGCCCAGGTCCGTCGTAACGTCGAAGATGCCGGGATCATCGGCCGCTTCGTCGGCAACGACGCCCATGACGCCATGATCATGTTCGAGATTCAGGAGAACGTCGGCGGCGAGCGCGTGCGCGTCAACTACTACGAGCTGGCCCACAAGCTGGACGAGATCCGCGCCAAATACGAAAACGCCAATATCGAGGTCAACGTCATCGGCTTCGTGATGATCGTGGGCTCGATCGTCGACGGTCTGCTCGGCGTGATCGCCTTCTTCGGCATCTCCTTCCTGATCACCGCGGTACTGCTGTTCCTCTATTGCCGCTCGTGGAAACTGACCGGTCTCTCGCTGGTGGTGGCGCTGCTGCCGGTGATCTGGCTCGGCGGTCTGCTGCCGCTGGTCGGCGCCGGCATCGATCCCATCTCGATCCTGGTGCCCTTCCTGATCTTCTCGATCGGCGTCTCCCACGCCGTACAGATGACCAATGCCTGGAAACAGTCGGTGATCGGCGGTGCCCGGCCGGTCGAAGCCTCCAGGCGGGCCTTCCAGGCGCTCTTCGTGCCGGGCGCGCTCGCCCTCATCACCAACGGCCTCGGCTTCCTGGTGATCATGCGGATCGAGATCGACATCGTGCGCGAGCTGGGCATGACCGCCTCGATGGGCGTCATGCTGATGATCGTCACCAACAAGATGATCCTGCCGGTGCTGCTCTCGCTCATCAATCTCGAGAAGTCGGCGCGCAAGGTGAAGCATTCGGGCGACGACAGCGCCGAGATCCGGAAGTCCTGGTGGGCGCTCTCCAAGCTGGCGACCCAGCGCCCGGCCCTCGCGGTCTTCGCCGTGGCGGCCGTGCTGGCCGGCTTCTCGGCCGTCCAGGCGCGCCACCTGAAGACCGGCGACGTCGGCCAGGGCGCCCCGGAACTCTGGCCTTCTGACCGCTACAACATCGACAATGCCGCGATCCTGTCGCGTTACGACATCGGCACCGACGTCTTGACCGTGATCGTCGAGACCACGGGCTTCACTGAAGCCTGCCTGGATCATTCCGTGATGGCGGCGGTCGATCGCTTCGACCTCTATGCCCGCGGCATCTCGGGCGTGCAATCGGTGCTCACGGTGCCGGCGATCAGCAAGCTGGTGATCGCCGGCATGAACGAGGGCAATCCGCGCTGGGCCGGCCTCCCGCGCAGCTCGAGCGGGCTCGCGGTCGGCGGCTACGCCTTCAATCCCGACCTCGGCTTCAACACCGAGGGCTGCAAGGCGATGAAGGTCGACATCTTCCTGAAGAATCACGATGGCGCCTTGGTCGCCCATGTGATCAAGGAGATCCAGGCCTATCTGG
>JAYSCC010000144.1:0-7262 GCA_041915065.1 Zavarzinia sp. | reverse complement strand
GCCTGACCTGATAGCATCATGCCCGGGACGAACCCGGGCATGACGCCGGTCAGAGACCTCAGGCGTTGCCTTCGACGGTCGAGACGAAGGCCGGGCTCTTGCCCTTGCCGAGCATGTGGCCTTCGGCTTCGACGGCTTTGCCGTTGATCACCAACTGGCCGGCTTCGGCCGAGACCTTCACGCTGTCGCCCTCGTTCACTTCGCCTTCCAGGATCAGCTCGGCGAGCGGGTTCTGGAGGTTGCGCTGAATGACGCGCTTCAGCGGGCGGGCACCATAGACCGGATCGTAGCCCGCTTCGGCCAGCCACTCCTTGGCCGCCTGGTCGAGTTCGAGCGTGATCTTGCGTTCCGCCAGCAGCTTGCGCAGACGGCCGAGCTGGATCTCGACGATGCCGGTCATCTCGCCGCGGCCCAAGCGGTTGAACAGCACGACTTCGTCGAGCCGGTTCAGGAACTCGGGCCGGAAGGCGGCGCGCACCGCCCCCATGACCAGGTCGCGGGTCCGCCCGGGGTTCACGTCCGCATCCTCGGCCGCGAGATATTCGCCGCCCAGGTTGGAGGTCAGGATGATCACCGTGTTGCGGAAGTCGACCGTGCGGCCCTGGCCGTCGGTCAGGCGACCGTCGTCGAGGACCTGGAGGAGGACGTTGAAGACGTCGGGATGCGCCTTCTCGACCTCGTCGAACAGGATCACCTGATAGGGCCGGCGCCGCACCGCTTCGGTCAGCACGCCGCCTTCCTCATAGCCGACATAGCCCGGAGGCGCGCCGATCAGGCGCGACACCGCGTGTTTCTCCATGAATTCCGACATGTCGATGCGGACCATCGCCGTATCGTCGTCGAACAGGAATTCGGCCAGGGCCTTTGTCAGCTCGGTCTTGCCGACGCCGGTCGGGCCCAGGAAGAGGAAGGAACCGATCGGACGCGCCGCATCCTGCAGGCCCGCCCGGGCGCGCCGGACGGCGTTGGAGACGGCGGTGACCGCTTCCGGCTGGCCGACCACGCGGCTGGCCAGGAGCTGTTCCATCTTGAGGAGCTTCTCGCGCTCGCCCGACAGCATCTTGTCGACCGGAATGCCGGTCCAGCGCGAGACGACGGCGGCGATGTCCTCGTCGGTCACGGCTTCGCGCATGGTCGCGGCTTCGGTCTCGGCCTGGGCCTTTTCGAGCTTGGCGGTCAGGTCCGGGATGACGCCATAGGCGATCTCGCCGGCACGGGCGAGGTTACCCTTGCGCTGCGCCTGTTCGAGTTCCGACTTGGCCGCGTCGAGCTGTTCCTTCAGCTTCTGCTGGACGTTCAGCTTGTCCTTCTCGGCCCGCCATTTGGCGGTCAGCTCGGCCGATTCCTGTTCGAGTTCGGCGAGATCCTTCTCGAGCTTGGCCAGGCGTTCGTGGGACGCCTTGTCCTCTTCCTTCTTCAGGGCTTCGCGCTCGATCTGCATCTGCATGATCTTGCGGTCGAGCTCGTCCAGCGCCTCGGGTTTCGAGTCGACTTCCATGCGCAGGCGCGAGGCCGCCTCGTCGACCAGGTCGATCGCCTTATCGGGCAGGAAGCGGTCGGTGATGTAACGGTTGGAGAGCATCGCCGCCGCGACCAGGGCCACGTCGGTGATGCGCACACCATGGTGCAGCTCGTATTTCTCCTTGAGGCCGCGCAGGATCGAGATCGTGTCCTCGACCGTCGGCTCGTTCACGAAGACGGGCTGGAAGCGACGGGCCAGTGCCGCGTCCTTCTCGACGTGCTTCCGGTATTCATCCAGCGTGGTGGCGCCGACGCAGTGCAACTCGCCGCGGGCCAGTGCCGGTTTCAGCAGGTTCGAGGCATCCATGGCGCCGTCGGTCTTGCCGGCGCCGACCAGCGTATGCATCTCGTCGATGAAGACGATGATGTCGCCGGAGGCGGTGATCTCGTTCAGGACGGCCTTCAGGCGCTCTTCGAATTCGCCGCGGTATTTGGCACCGGCAACCAGGGAGCCGAGGTCGAGCGCCATGAGCTGCTTGTGCTTGAGCGACTCCGGCACGTCGCCGTTGACGATGCGAAGCGCCAAGCCTTCGGCGATCGCGGTCTTGCCGACGCCGGGCTCGCCGATCAGCACGGGGTTGTTCTTGGTCCGGCGCGACAGGACCTGAATCGTGCGGCGAATTTCTTCGTCGCGGCCGATCACCGGGTCGAGCTTGCCGTCGCGCGCCGCGGCGGTCAGGTCGCGGGCGTATTTCTTCAGGGCTTCATAGCTGTCTTCGGCCGAAGCGGTATCGGTGGTACGGCCCTTGCGGAGGTCGTCGATCGCCTTGTTCAGGCCCTGCGCCGTGACGCCGGCCTTCTTGAAGACTTCGGCCGCGGGCGTGCCGGCGGCCATCACCAGGGCGAGCAGCAGCCTTTCGGCGGTGACAAAGGAATCACCGGCCTTCTTGGCGATCTGTTCGGCCGAATCGAAGAGACGCGCGGTCTCCGGCGCCAGATAGAGCTGGCCGGCGCCCTGGCCCTCGACCTTCGGCATCTTGGCGATCTCCGCCTCGATCCCGGCCAGGGCCGCATCGGCGCGGCCGCCCGCCGCCTTGATCAGCGAGGCCGCCAGTCCCTGCTCGTCGTCGAGCAGCACTTTGGCGAGATGTTCGGGCGTGAAACGCTGGTGGCCCGAGCGCAGGGCCAGCCCCTGGGCCGACTGCACGAAACCGCGGGCGCGTTCGGTATATTTCTCGAAATCCATTCCGAGGATCCCCTTCCTTGGCAGCGGATGTCAGGTCCGCCGTCCATCCCCACCGATATAGTGTTGCCTCGTTGCAACACAAGAGGGGAGGGAACGCCTTGACGAAAATCAAGGAAGGGGGCGGCGGGGTGGCGGCATCGAAGCCGCCCCCCTCGCCCCGGCCCTCCCCCCAGTCGGGGGCGAGGGCGACGAGAAGGGCAGCGCCCTCAGCTCGTGATGCGGTCGCCGTCGAGGTCGAAATCGAGCACTTCGGTCTCTTCCTCGCCATTGGCGAGGCTCATATCGAAGGGCGGCATTTCGGGCTGCGGGCTCTGGCCGGGATTCGGCTGGCCCTGCTGGCCGCCGGGATTGCGCGGCGCGATCAGGTTGTTGGCCAGCATCAGGCGATAATAGTGCTCGGCGTGCTGGAGGTAGTTCTCGGCCGTGACACGGTCACCGGCGGACTGGGCATCCCGCGCGAGCTGCTGGTATTTCTCGAAGATGTGGCTGGCGGTGCCGCGCACCTTCACGTCGGGACCGTTCGAATCATAGGTCCGGTTCGGGCCGTGTCCCGGCTTACGCCCGCCACCGCCGCCACCGCCGCCGCCATTGCCGTTCTGCCGGCCGCCGCGCGGTCGCTTGTTGTGCTGCTGTCCTGGTCTCATGGACGATCGCTACTTTCGCTCGAATCCATCGGGATGCGGGGGCAAGTGTCGTGCTGGCAAAGCCCCGTTCCGCCTAAGGGAACAGGCCATAGCACCGGCACCGGGATGATCGGGGAGATTGCCAGCCCAATCCCAGTCGGCGCAACGCGCCGCGCAATCTCCGAACCGGAAACTAGCCCGCTACCGGCTGTTTTCCAAGCGAATTCTGGAATGAGGGCGGCGCGCCCGGCGCAGGGCAGCGCCGCCCCATCCCCTAGGAACAGAACCAGGGCTCAGAAGCTGAGGCCGAGGCCGATATGGCCGGAGACACCTTCCGTATTGTCGCCACCGATGCCGCGGATGCCGGCCGCCAGCGTGATGCCGTCGGTCGAGGCAGCCAGGTCGAAGCCGAGTTTGAACAGGTCGCGCCCGTCGTCCGCCGACTGCTGGCTGACAGAGATCCCCTGCACCGTGCCGCGGCTGGTCACGCCGCCGCCGTCGAGGGCGCGCTCATAGCTGAAGCTGAAGCCGGGCGAAACGGTCCAGATGCCCAGCTTGGCGTTGTCCATGGCAATGCGGAGGTCGGCCAGTACGCTGGTCCGGGTCTCGCCGATGGCGTCGACCGCCAAGGCGAGGTCGCTGCCGCTCTCCTGGAAGCTATCGAGATCGGCCCGGGCGACGCGGACACCCAGTGCCGGCTCGACGGTAAAGCCCTGCACGGTGGTGAGATAGCCGACGGCGCCGCGCGCCGCGAAGACCGAGCCGCTGCTGTCGCCGTTGGCGGTGCCGAGGCCGCCGCCGAGGGAGCGGTCGGCGCTGTAATCGACATAGGAAGCGCTGCCGTTCAGGGCGATGAAGGGCCCGGCACCGAGCCCGGCAAAGCCGTAGCGCCCGCCCAGGGTGAGCGAGGTCACGTCGACATCGGCCGAAGCACCGGCCGCGTCGATCGTGCCGGCGCTATAGGCGACGCCGAGGTCGGCGACCGCATCGGCACCAAAGCGGTGGGTGGCGCCCAGCACGCTGCCCGCCTCGTGTTCCTTGGCATCCGCCGCCTCGGCCCCGCCGTCGGCCGAGAAATAGGAGGCGAGGCCGGCGACCCAATAGCGGGTCTCGTCTTCGCCAAGGCCAGTGCCGCGGGCATAGGTGGCGGTCGCATCCTCGAGCCGCTGCGGGGCGCGCAGCAGGAAGGCGCCGGCATCGGCATGGATCTGGCCGCCCACCGTGGTCGGCACCGCCCCCAGGGTGGCGGCATCGATCGCCGACTGGAGGTAGAAGTTATAGTCGGTATAGGCGCCCGAAAGGTCGCTGTCCTGGAGCGCGCGCAGCAGCTCGGCGCCGGCCGCGGCATTGCCCGAGAGGCCGGCCTGGCCGGGCAGCACGCCGTAACGCACCAGCTTGCCGCGCAGGACATAGATGGTCGCCTGGTCGAGGCCGAGACCGTTCTTCAGGTAATTGTCCATCGTGCCGTAATCGGCCGCGAGCTGGTCGAGGCCAGCCTGGAGATAGCTCGCCTGGACGCCCAGCAGGGGGGCGTAGATGGCGGCGAAACCGGCGCCGTAAGCCGTGGTGAGCTGGGCCAGGGTGGCGGAGATGCTGGCCGCCGAATAGCTGTTGGTGGCCAGGTAATTGTCCATGATCGTCGCGGAATCGACCCCGGCGATCGAGAGCAGCACGGCCGAGACCCAGCCGGTCCTGTCCTTGCCCGCGGTGCAATGGTAGAGGGCGGCATCATCCGCCTGGGCCAGCGCCAACAGCGTCTTGGCCAATTCGGTGCGGACTGCCGCATTGGTCACGAACTGGCGGTTGATCTCTTCCATATAGGCCATCGAAACGGCCGGGCTCACCATATCGAGCGTCAGGCCGACGGAGCCGAGCACGTTGATATTCAGATAGGTGGCACCGGCCGGCACCGTGTCCGGCTTGGTCGCGATCTCGCTCGGCTGGCGAAGGTCGATCACCAGGCTGATGCCCAGGGTCTCGACCGTGGCGAGATCGGCGGCGTTCAGCGACAGCGCGTTGGAGCGGTAGAACACGCCGGGACGCAACACGCCGTCATCGGTCGAAACCGTGTAGGACGTCGTGGTGCCGACCAGGTCGCGGAAATTATCGGCCGAGGTCAGATGCGGCGTGCTCAGGGTGATGCCGTCGGCGGCCTGGGAGGTGGCGGCGCAGAGGCAGACCAGCGACGCCGAGGTCAGGATACGCAGGAACATGGGGAGCCCTCCAATCCCGGAATACGGGACGGCGGACAGTAGGGGGGCGTGACGACAATCGTGTTTCAGACCCGCGATAGTTTCGCGACGCGCCCGTCAACTCCCGCGGGCGATATAATCGGCCAGCGCTTCGGCCAGGAAGTCGAAGACCAGGCGCACACGCCGGCTGGTGCGCAGGTCCTCATGGCAGACCAGCCAGACCGGCAGGCGGGCCTCGAAGGCGTCGGGCAGCAGGCGGATCAGATCGGGCTCCCGCGCGGCGAGGCCGCATTGGCAGACGCCGATGCCGTAGCCCGCCCGGATGAAGGCGAATTGCGCCGCCTGGTCGTCGAGCCGAAGCGTGAAGGCTTCGGGCGCCAGCGCCGCGACGCCGAGGCCGCGCAGCACGGCGATGTCCCGGTCCGGCCCGATCAGGGCATGGCCGGCGATCTCCTCCAGGCACGCCGGCTTGCCCGCCGCCGCCAGATAGTCGGCCCTGGCATAGAGGCCCAGGCGGATCTCCCCCAGGTGACGGGCGACCAGTGCCTCCTGCCGCGGCGTGACCATGCGGATGGCGATGTCCGCCGCCTGGTGCAGCAAGTCTTCGGACAGGTTGGAGAGCGAGAGTTCGAGCACGATGCCGGGATGGCGGCGGCGGAATTCGGCCAGATAGGGCGGCAGCACCAAGCCGCCGACCACCTCGCTCGCGGTGATGCGGACGGTGCCCCGCTCGCCCGCCGCCTCGCCCGAGGCGGCCCGGCGCAGCGCGCCCTCCGCCGCCGCCATGGCTTCGGCATGGGGGCGCAGCAGGCGGGCGGTCGCAGTCGGCTGCAATCCGCGCGGCGAGCGGGTGAAGAGCGGCACGCCCAATGCCGCCTCCAGCGCCGCGATGTGGTGGCCCAGCGTCGGCTGGGTCAGGCCCAGGTTGCGCGCGGCGGCACTCAGGCTGCCGGTTTCCAGCACGGCCAGCAGGCTGCGGTAATGGTCCCAGCCGGGCGGGGCATCAGTCATAAAAATACTTATAACAATGCCAGGATAATCGGCAATTTTTCTTGTATGCGGTCAGCGCCATCCTGTCCCCACCAAGACGGAGACAGACCATGAGCGAGACCAGAACAGCCCTGATCCTGGGCGCCAGCGGCGGCATCGGCGGTGAGACCGCCCGGGCCCTGGCGGCGCGCGGTTGGCGCATCCGCGCCCTCCACCGCGATCCTGCCCGCATGGCCGGCGACAGCGGCTTCGACTGGCGCCAGGGCGACGCCATGACTGCCGCCGACGTGATCGCCGCCGCCGACGGCGTGCAAGCGATCGTCCATGCCGTGAACCCGCCCGGCTACCGGAACTGGCAGGCACTGGTGCTGCCCATGATGGCCAATACGATCGCGGCGGCGAGGGCGAGCAGGGCGCGCATCCTGCTGCCCGGCACGGTCTATAATTTCGGTGCGGCCAGCGGCCTGATCGCCGAGGACGCGCCCCAGGCGGCGGCGACGCGGAAGGGCCTGCTCCGCGTCGCCATGGAACGGGCGCTGGAAGAGAGCGGCCTGCCCGTGCTGATCCTCCGGGCGGGCGATTTCTTCGGCCCGGTGTCGCGCAATTCCTGGTTCGGCCAGGGCATCGTCGTGCCCGGCCGGCCGCTCACCCGGGTGACCTATCCGGGCGTGCCCGAGATCGGCCATGCCTGGGCCTATCTACCCGACGTGGCGGAGACTTTCGCCCGCCTGCTCGACCGCGAGGCGGATC
>JAYSCC010000143.1:0-7283 GCA_041915065.1 Zavarzinia sp. | reverse complement strand
GATCCGACCGCGGTCGACCTCCTCGAGGGGTTGGGTGTTCCCCTCTACAAGATCGCGTCCTTCGAGATCCACGACATCCCGCTGATCGAATATGTCGCGTCCAAGGGCAAGCCCCTGTTGATCTCGACCGGGATCGCCAGCCTGGGCGACATCGAAGAGGCGGTGGCCGCCTGCCGGCGCCGCGGCAACGACGACATCACCCTGCTCAAGTGCACATCTGCCTATCCCGCGAGGCCGGAAGACGCCAATCTGGCCACGATCCCCAATATGGCGGCGGCCTTCGGCGTCAAGGTCGGGCTGTCCGACCACACGATGGGTCACGCCGTGCCGATCGCCGCGGTCGCCCTGGGCATTTCGGTCATCGAGAAGCATTTCATCGTCGACCGGGCCTTGGGCGGGCCGGACGCTTCCTTCTCGATGACGCCGGATGAGTTCGCCCTGATGGTCGAAGGTGTCCGCACCGCCGAGGCAGCGATCGGCCGTGTGACCTATGAGATGCCGGAAAGCGCCGTGCAGAACCGCGCCTTCGGCCGTTCCCTCTTCGTCACCGCGGACATCGCCGCGGGCGAGGTGCTGACCGCGGCCAATGTGCGTTCGATCCGCCCCGGCGCCGGCCTGCACCCGCGCCATACGCCCGACGTGATGGGGCGGCGTGCGCGCCGGGCATTGGCGCGCGGCACACCGCTCGATTGGTCGATGATCGACTGACGGCGATAACCAATAATCAACCAAAGCCGGACGATAGTAGGACCAACGAAGCAAGGCTGACGGTCCGATGTTCAACGACAAATCGATCCTGGTCACGGGTGGTACCGGCTCTTTCGGTAAGATGTATGTGAAGACGATCCTCGGCCGATACAAACCGCGGCGCCTGATCGTCTATTCCCGCGACGAGCTGAAGCAATACGAGATGCAGCAGGTCTTCAACCAGTCCTGCATGCGCTATTTCATCGGCGATGTGCGTGACCGCCAGCGTCTCGTGCAGGCGATGAACGGGGTCGATTTCGTGATCCATGCGGCTGCCCTGAAACAGGTGCCGGCGGCCGAATATAATCCGATGGAATGCATCAAGACCAATATCTACGGCGCCGAGAACGTGATCCATGCGGCGCTGGAGCGGGGCGTGCAGAAGGTCATTGCGCTCTCGACCGACAAGGCGGCCAACCCGATCAATCTCTATGGTGCCACCAAGCTCGCCTCCGACAAGCTGTTCGTCGCGGCGAACAATATGGGCGGCGGCAATTCGACCGCCTTCAGCGTCGTCCGCTACGGCAATGTCGTCGGCTCGCGCGGTTCCGTGGTGCCCTTCTTCCGCAAACTGATCGCCGAAGGGGCGGGGGCATTGCCGATCACCGATCCGCGCATGACCCGCTTCTGGATCACGCTGCAACAGGGGGTCGATTTCGTGTTGCGCAATTTCCAGCGCATGTATGGCGGGGAGATCTTCGTGCCCAAGATCCCGTCGGTGCGCATCGCCGACCTGGCCGCGGCCATGGCACCCGGCCTGCCGACCACCGTCGTCGGCATCCGCCCGGGCGAGAAGCTGCATGAGATCATGTGCCCGGCCGATGATTCCCACCTGACCATCGAATTCAAGGATCACTATGTCCTGACGCCGACGATCCGCTTCTCGAATCTCGACGTCGACTACAAGGTCAATTGGCTGGGCGAGGAGGGGCATCCGGTGGCCCAGGGCTTCGAATATAATTCGGGCACCAATCCCTGGTTTCTCTCACCCGAGGAGATCACGGCCTTCAACGACGCCGCCGGGGCCTAACATTGGTGGGGCCTAACACTGGTGTAGCCTGACGCCGCCCCGCGCATGGCCGACCTGCGCCGGCATCGATTGCGCAGGGCAGGGCCTTTCGCCAGTCTCGCCGGGGCCTGCAACAAAAAGACGAGATCATGGCCAGCCCCAGCCCCACCACCCTCCCGACCGATGCCGTCGGCCAGACAAGGGGGGACGGCCAAACCAGGGGGGACGGGCTGATCGGGGGCATCGGCCTGATGGCGCTCGGTGTCATGCTGTTCACCGGCATGGACGCCATGGCCAAATGGCAATCCGAACGCTACGACGTCCTGCAGCTCATCTTCTTTCGCGCCTTCTTCGGCACCATGGTGTTGATCCCCTTCATGCTGCGCGCGGGCGGTTTTGCCGTCGCAGTCAGGACCCGGCGGCCCGGCCTGCATTTCATGCGCGGGATGATCGGCACGGCGTCGCTCTTCACCTTCTTCCTCGCCTATCGCTATCTTGAGCTGGCGGACGCCATCGCGCTCTCCTTCGTCTCGCCCCTGTTCATGACCGCGCTTTCGGTGCCGATCCTTCGCGAGCAGGTGGGGTGGCGGCGCTGGACCGCGATTGGCGTCGGCTTTCTCGGCGTCCTGGTCATCGTGCGGCCGGGCGGCGGATTGTTCACGCCGCTCGCCCTGCTGCCGATCGTCGGCGCTTTCACCTATGCCCTGGTCGGCGTGACCATTCGCGTGCTGTCGCGGACCGAGGCCTCCGTCACCATCGTCTTCTATTTCGGCCTGTTCTCGTCGATCGTGGCCGGCCTCGGCCTGCCTTTCGTATGGCAGACACCGGCCAGCCTGGAAGACTGGCTCGGCCAGATCGGCATCGGCCTGATCGGCGGCGTCGCCCAGATGGCGATGACCAGCGCCTTCAGCCGGGCGCCCGTTTCCGTGGTGGCACCCTTCGACTATACGGCGATCGTCTGGGCCAGCGTGCTCGGCTATCTGGTCTGGGGGGATGTGCCGGTGGCCGGCACTTTCGCCGGCGCCGCGCTGGTGATCGGTAGCGGCCTCTACATCCTGCACCGCGAGACCAGGCTCCGGCGCGGCGGCTGACACCGAAGCTTCATCAAACCGCAAACGGCCGGTCATCGGCGCTTGCTATTCCCGCCCCGTGTAACGTGTGGGGCATTGGATGGTGGCAGCGATCGAGGTCCGTCAGCTCAGCAAGACCTTCGCCGGCGGCCGCCGGGCGTTGGACGCTATCGATCTGACCATTGGCCGGGGCGAAATGGTCGCCCTGATCGGCGCCTCCGGTTCCGGCAAGTCGACCTTGATGCGCCATATCGGCGGCCTGGTCGCGGGCGACCGGAAGTCGACCCCCGCGGGCACCATCACGGTGGGCGGCCGCACGGTGCAGAACCAGGGCCGCATCGCCGCAGACATCCGTGCGATCCGGGCCGAGATCGGCTTCATCTTCCAGCAGTTCGGCCTGGTCAACCGCATGAGCGTGCTGACCAACACTCTGGCCGGCGCCCTGGGCCGGACGCCGCAATGGCGCAAGATGATCAAATTCTTTCCGGCGGAAGAGCGCGCGGCGGCCCTGGCGGCCCTGGCCCGCGTCGGCGTGCAGGACTGGGCCTTCGAGCGGGCCGGCAATCTTTCCGGCGGGCAGCAGCAGCGGGTCGCGATCGCACGCGCCCTGGTCCAGCAGGCGCCCCTGGTGATGGCCGACGAGCCGATCGCCTCGCTCGATCCCGCCTCGTCGCGGAACGTCATGGAAATCCTGCAGCGCATCAACCGCGAGGATGGCATCACCGTCGTCGTCACCCTGCATCAGGTCGACTATGCGGTGAAATATTGCCCGCGCACTGTGGCGCTGCGTTCCGGCGCCATCGTCTACGACGGCCCCTCGGCCGCGCTGACGCCCCAACTCCTGGCCGAACTCTATGCCGGCGACGCCGAAGCGGCCGCGGCGCTCTGGGGCTCGGCCAGCCTCGAAGATGCGACCGGGCTCGACGCCAAATTGGCGACCGGCCTGTCCTGAACCCCTTCACCACCCAGCCACACGAGGAACACGGGTCATGTTCAAGAAGACCATCGCCGCCATCGCCATGATGGGCGCGGCCATCGGGCTGATGCCCAAGGCCGAGGCGGCCGATACGCTGAACTTCGGCATCATCTCGACCGAGTCTTCGACCAATCTGAAGACCATCTGGGATCCGTTCCTGGCCGACATGGCCAAGCAGACCGGTTACGAGGTGAAGCCCTTCTTCGCCTCCGACTATGCCGGCATCATCGAGGCGATGCGCTTCAAGCAGGTCGACATCGCCTGGTACGGCAACAAGTCGGCCATGGAAGCGGTCGACCGCGCCAACGGCCAGATCTTCGTGCAGACCGTCGCGGTCGACGGTTCGGCCGGCTACTACGCGCATCTGATCGTGCCGTCGGACAGCCCGCTGAACAGCCTCGACGACCTGCTGAAGCACGGCGGCAAGGACCTGATTTTCGGTAACGGCGATCCGAACTCGACCTCGGGCTTCCTGGTGCCGGGCTATTATGTCTTCGCCCTGAACCACATCGATCCCAAGACCTACTTCAAGCAGGTCCTGAACGCCGGCCACGAGGCGAATGCGCTGGCCGTCGCCAACAAGCAGGTCGACGTCGCCACCAACAACAGCGAAAACCTCGATCGCCTGAAGGTCACCAAGCCGGACGCGCTCGCCAAGATCAAGATCATCTGGACCTCGCCGATCATCCCGTCCGACCCGATCGTGTGGCGCAAGGACCTGCCCGACGCCGACAAGACCAAGCTGAACGCCTTCTTCCTGGGCTACGGCAAGGAACGTGCGGGCTTCACGGCCGAGCAGGTCGAAGCCGAGAAGAAGATCCTGGCCGCGCTGCAGTGGCAGGGCTTCAAGGCCTCGAACGACGACCAGCTGACCCCGATCCGCCAGCTCGAACTCTTCAAGAAGAAGAGCAAGATCGAAGCCGACGCCAGCCTGTCCGCCGACGACAAGGCGAAGCAGATCGCCGAGATCGACGCCAAGCTGAAGGAACTCGAGGCCAAGTCGAAGACCAACTGAGGCAGAAGGGGGCGCCGGGCTTCCACCCGGCGCCCTCATTCTTTTTGGTGAGCAGTGCCGCCATGACCATGCCCAGCACCACGGGTCCGCTGGACCTCGCCCAGCGGGCACAGATCGAAGGACGCAAGCGGCTCTACAATGCCGCCGGCTGGCTCGCCTTCCTGGCGCTGCTCGTCCTGTCCTATAACGGGGCAGGGATCGATTTCGGCAAGCTTTGGACCAACCGCGAGAATATCGCCACCATCGCCTCCGACTTCTGGCCCGACCGGCCGCTCTATTTCGTCGAGCACGCCGAATGGGGCTATTACGCCGGGGCGATGTGGGAGACGGTGCAGATCGCGATCTGGGGCACCTTCCTGGCTGTCATCTTCGCCGTGCCCTTCGGGCTCATGTGCTCGCATAATGTGGCGCCCTGGTGGATCGTCCAGCCGACCCGCCGGGTGATGGACGCGCTCCGCGCCATCAACGAGATGGTCTTCGCGCTGCTCTTCGTCGTCGCCGTCGGCCTCGGGCCTTTCGCCGGCGCCCTGGCGCTCTTCGTTCATACCACCGGCATCCTGGCCAAGCTGTTCTCCGAAGCGGTCGAAGCAATCGACGACCGGCCGGTCGAGGGCATCCGGGCCACCGGCGCGACCACGCTCGACGAGATCGTTTTCGGCGTGATCCCGCAGGTCCTGCCGCTCTGGGTCTCCTATTCGCTCTATCGCTTCGAATCCAATGTGCGCTCCGCCGCCGTGCTCGGCATCGTCGGCGCGGGCGGTATCGGCATGGCCCTCTACGAGGAACTGCGGGCCTTCAACTATCCGACCGCGGCCGGCATCATGGTGATCATCATCATCGCCGTCTCACTGCTCGACATGCTCTCGGCCCAGCTTCGCAAGCTCGTGAGTTAAGTTGCACAGTATATATTTGTATTGAATTGTTCTAACCGAGAGCCGATGTTGAATCCATGGCGACCGCGTGCGGCGCTGGAGATTCAACCTTGGCCGATTTCGATTTCCTGCCCGTGTTCCAGCCCGGCTGGGTCTGGCTCGCGGGGGCGGGACCCGGTGACCCGTCGCTGCTGACCCTCGGCGTGCATTCGGCGCTCCAACAGGCGGATGTCGTCGTGCATGACGCCCTGGTGGGCGGTGATGTGCTGCGCTTCGTGCGCCCCGGCGCCTTGCTCGACTATGCGGGCAAACGGGGCGGGCGGCCGTCGTGCCGCCAGGACGACATCACGGCCAAGTTGATTTCCCTGGCCCGCGCGGGCAAGCGGGTGCTGCGCCTCAAGGGCGGCGATCCCTTCATGTTTGGCCGGGGTGGGGAAGAGGCGCTGGCGCTGTCCCGTGCCGGGATTCCCTTCCGCGTGCTGCCCGGCGTCACCGCCGGGATCGGTGGCCTCGCCTATGGCGGCGTGCCGGCGACCCATCGCGGCATCAATGCCGCCGTCACCTTCCTGACCGGCCACGGCGCTGACGGCGCGCCGCCGGACGATCTGGATTGGGACGCGATCGCGCGCGGCGCGCCGGTGCTGGTGATCTATATGGGTGTGCACCACATGGCCGGGATCGCCGAACGGCTGATCGCGGGCGGCCGCAGCCCGGCCGAGCCGGTCGCCGTGATCACCGACGCCAGCCTGCCGAGCCAGCGCGTGGTCGAGGCGACCCTGGCGACCGCCGCGGCGACCATCGCCACTGAGGCGGTGCGGGCGCCGGCCATGATCGTCATCGGCGAAGTGGTGCGGCTCCGCGCCGAACTGGACTGGGTGGGACGCTTCGTGACCCAGGCCGAACAGCCGCTGGCTCAGCGCGCCTGACCGCGGCGGCGGCCTTCGGCCCGGCGGGCCGGCAGGGCGTCCAGCACCGCCTGTTTCTCGTCCGCACTCATGAAGCTCCAGGCGCCGATCTCGTCGAGTGTGCGCAGGCAACCGGTGCAGCGCCGCCGCACGGGATCGACTTTGCAGACTTTGATGCAGGGCGAGGGCGGGCCGTCGTCGGGGAGCGAGGATTTGCGCGACATGATCGGCAAGTCCTAGCAGATCGCGCCGATCCTGCCGATTCCGAAGCGCCGATCGCGTGATCGGCCTGGATTCTCGCCGCGTGACGCGACGTCATGCCGAGCCGCCTTGATCGCCCCGTCCGCCCCGCTATCATGCCGGACGACCGAAGCCGGCATGACAACGGCGAATGGGTGAGGAGTAGTCATGGACCTGTCCTTCAGTGCGGCAGATCTCGCGTTTCAGCGCGAGGTCCGCGAATTCATCGCCGCGAATTATCCGGCCGACATCAAAGCCCGTTTCGATGCGGGGCTGGAGCCGCGCAAGGACGATTTCGTCCGCTGGCAGAAGATCCTCTACCAAAAGGGTTGGGTCGCTCCGGGCTGGCCGAAGGAATATGGCGGCACCGGCTGGACAGCGACGCAGAAATACATCTTCCAGGAAGAGCTGGGCGCCGCCAACACGCCCGGGATCATTCCCTTCGGCCT
>JAYSCC010000142.1:0-7283 GCA_041915065.1 Zavarzinia sp. | reverse complement strand
CACCGTGCGCGGCCGCGGCTTCATGCTCAACATGGCCGGCAATTCCCACCACGGACGCTGAGGCTTGAGAGCTAATTAAGAGGCGCGGGCGCCGCTTCCGGGCGACACTTGAGCCCAAGAAAAGCGCAAGGGAGGAAAACTTGCGAAAGCACCTTCTGATCCTGGCCCTGGCGCTCTGCACCGCCGGGCCGGCGGCCCTCTCGGCCGAGGTGCCGCCCGACGCGGCGAGCCTGCTGTTCGAGGAACCGCAGCTCGACAACACCAAGCCGGGCGACGTGTTGACCTATGCCTACAGCCGGAAGGCGGCGGACGAGCCGACCTATGGCCCCTCCTTCACCGACCAGGTGCGTCTGGCGATCGAGCCCGGCTCCCATGCCGAGACGCGGACGGTGGCGGTCGATCTCTTCTCGGGCGAACACAAGCGCGCCGCTGGCCCCTTCGAGGACATGACCGGCAACCCGATGCTGAGCCTGTTCCTGGAAAACCACGTGAACGTCCTTTCGGGCCTCCTCCAGGTCAATCCGCGCTATCTGAAGAATGCGATCCGGGGCGGGCTCCGCGACCATGCCACGGTGGAACCCATCACGGTTTCGGCCGGCGGGCGGGACCTGCCCGGCTTCCGCGTCCATATCGCCCCCTTCACCGCCGATCCCAACAAGGACCGCATGAAGGGCCTCGACACGCTGGCCTATGACTTCACCGTGGCGCGCGACCTGCCGGGCGAGATCGCCGAGATCCGCATCACGGCGCCCGACGCCAAGGGCGGCGCCGATCTCCTGGACGAAACGGTGGTCTTCGATGCGCCTTCTCGCTGACCTCGCCGCCGCCCTGCTGCTGCTGGCGCCCCTGCCCGCCCTGGCCGCCGCGGTCGAGAACGACTATCCGACCGAGGCGCGGGTCGACTATGTCTTCGGCTGTATGGCGGCGAACGGCCAGACCCGGGAATCGATGGAACATTGTTCCTGCTCGATCGACGTCATCGCCTCGATCCTGCCCTACGACCGCTATGTCCAGGCCGAGACGGTGCTCTCCATGCGCCAAGGCATCGGCCAGACCGCGGCCATCTTCCGCAGCACGCCCCAGTTCGACGACATGGTCGCCGACCTCCGCCGTACCCAGGCGGAAGCCGAGATCCGCTGCTTCCACTAATCAGCCGTCGCCGTTGCCGGCGAACTGCTGGCGGAAGACATTGCCCTCGGTGTCCTTGGCCTCGACCGTCACCGGCCTTCCGTCGGCCCGATAGGTGAAGCGGAAGGTTGGGTCTTCGCTGATCGAGATGCCGCCCTCCATGGCGAAGATCACCTCGTCGCCCTGGCGCACGGTCAGATGCTGCACGAACCAGGCGGGCGTATAGAGCCGGGTCACCTGGTCCATCTGAAGGCCGGAATTATTGGGGTGGCGGATCTGCACCTGGGCCTCGTCCCGCCCGGTCCCGGAAAAGACGCGGAAGCGCATCTTGCCGAGGTTGGCCTTGGCTTCCTGCGGGTCTTTGACCGCCGGCGCCGAACAGCCGCCCGCCGCCTTCACGAAGGCGCGCACCATGTGGAGCTTGCCGTCGTCCGTCTCGGCCACGGCGCGCACGAAGGAATAGGAATTGACCCTGATCCGGGTCGAGAGGTCGAAGGCCCGGCGGCCCGGACCGAGGTCGAAACTCGCCACCACGGGCGACGGGTTCTCGTCGACCACCAGGGTCACCGCCACCACCCGCCGCGCATCGCCCTCGGCCAGAGCGATATGGAGATCGACCGGCACCAGGGCGGCATCCTCGGCGCGGGCGGGCGCGGTCAGGCCGACCACTGCCTCCTCGTCGATCGGCTTGTCGCCGAAAATATCGGGCCGGATCGAATTCCAGGTCGCCTCGCCTTCCGCCAGGGCGGGGGGCGCCGCGAGAGCGACGAGGGCGAGAAAAGCGGCAGCGATCGTCTTCATGGCCGGGGCTCCGCATCCATCATGGGCAGGCCGGCATCGGCCCAGCCGTCCACCCCCTCGGGGTACCAATAGACATGGGAATAACCGTAGGCGACGGCGCGCTTGCCGGCGTTCCACGACATCCAGCAATCGCGCTTGCAGAACAGCAGCAGCGGCCGCGCCTTGTCGCCGCCGGTCAGGGCGTCGAGCCCGGCGCGGAAATAGGCCTCCGTCTCGGGCGCCAGGGTGCCACGGCCGACTTCGGGTAACCAAGTCGCCTTCTCGATCGTGCGGTGGGGCGGGTCATGCCACAGCGTGCCCGCCGGCAGTTCGGCTGGTTTCGGCGCATGGGGCAGGACGTCGACGAAGAGGGTCTTGCCCTCGTGCCAGAGCTGCGCCGCCTCGGCCGTGGTCACCACCGTGGCACCGGCCAGCGTCGCCGGGGTCGGGGCGCGGTAATCGTCCTGGCGATAGTCCGCCGGTTCGGGGGGCGCTTCGGCCCGGGCGGCAAGACCGAAGCCAGCGCAAAGGGCGAGGATCAGGGCGAGGCAGCGCATGATGCTCACTGCCCCTCGTCGACCCGGACCGGACGGTCGCGCTCGCTCTCGTCCAGGCGGCCGTCGTCCGGTACCAGAGGCACGCCGTAAGAGGTCAGCACCGCCTCGATGTCGGCCCGACGCTTGCGAATGACGTCGTTTAGCCGGTGCTTCCACTGGATCTCGCCGGCCCTGATGCCGAAGGTGATGCGGAAGGCGAGCCCCGGCCGCTCGGTCTCTTTCACCAGCGGCGTGACCTTCAGCGGTACCGCCGCCTTCTTGGCGAAATAGCCGCCGATCGGGCCCCACAGGATGACGCCGTCGACCGTGCCGGCGGCGAGATCGGCCAAGGCCTCCTCGGCCGGGGAATCGTAACGCCGGTCGACCAGCAGGGCATAGGTCTTGGCATTTTCGGTCAGGCCCAGGCGCAGCAGGTGGTCGGCCGGCGGGGTCGCCGCGATGACGCCGAGCCGGTGCCCCTGCAAGCGCGGATCCTCCAGCGTCTCGACCCCGTCGAGCGGCCCGCCCGCCTTCACGACCAGGACATAGGCCGAGCGGTAATAGGGATTGCTGTGCTGGACGATGTCCGCCCCCGAAGCATAGCCGATGATCACGTCGCAAAGCCCGGAGCCGAGCGAGTTGCGCACCGCCCCCGGCCCCTGCGGGACCCAGAAGAAGCGGAGCGGCAGCTTCAGCTCGTCGGCGACGATGGCCGCGATCTTGTTCTCGAAACCCTCGCCCGCCTTGTTGGAGAAGGGCATGTTGGCGGGATCGGCGCAGACCCGGAGCCGGTCGGTCGAGACCAGTTCCGGCACCTGTTGCGCCGAAGCCTCGCCCGCCCCCGCGGCAAACGCCAGGGTCAGGGCGAGCGCCGCCCTAGTTGCCCATGCAGGCCGCTTCGGCATTTTTCGCCGTCTCCGGCTTCGGCTCGTGATTTTCGGGCCGGACGCGGCCGAGCGAACCGTCCGCGCGCGCCTTCAGGTAGACGTAGATGTCGTCCAGGTAACACATGACGTTGCGGTTCTCGCCGAACGTCGGCATCACCTTCTCGTTGCCGTTGATCAGGTTCTTGCGGCCTTGGGTGACGATCGTCGCGAAGTCGATGTAGCTCAAGTTCTTCAAGGAATCGGCCAGCGCCGGGGCATAGGTCGAACCGGCGCCGTCCGGCCCGTGACACACGTGGCATTCCGAATGATAGCGGCGATAGCCCGAGAAGGTGTACCAGTCGACCTTGCCGTCCGCGCCGATCGAATAGGTCGGATTGCCGTCGGCATCGAAATATTTGCCGTCTTCGCTGCTCGCCGGCTTGCTCGGCTCGGCGGCGGCGGGCAGGGCGGCGCAAAGGCCGAGCAGGGCCAGCAGGACGGCGGCGGTGCGGGCTTTGGTGATGGCGATCAAGTGCTGCTCTCCCGTTCAGGTGCATCTTCGGGGCGGACCGGATGCCGAAGGCTGGCGCGGTACCTTTCGGCCCGCGCCAGCCCAGGCGTTTCGGTGTCGGTTTCGCCCTCAGTTCGGCAGGGTGAAGACCGTGAGCTGACCGCCGAGGGCGGTGTAGCTGTTCAGGGCCGCATAGCCACCCACCGCGCCGAGCCCGGCGTTGGGGTCGGTCAGGCCGGCCGCCAGGCCGATGCCCGCCCAGCCGCCGACGCCCGAGAGCACGGCGACATACTGCTTGCCCTTGTGGGTGTAGGTCATCACGTTGCCGATGATGCCCGAGGCCGTCTTGAACCTGTAGAGTTCCTTGCCGGTCTTGGCATCGACCGCCTTCAGGTAGCCTTCGAGCGTGCCGTAGAAGACGATGTCGCCAGCGGTGGCGAGAGCGCCGGACCAGACCGAGAACTGCTCGGGCAGGGACCAGACGATCTTGCCCTTGGTGGCGTCCCAGGCGATGAAGTTGCCCATGCCGCCATGGCTGTTCGGCGCCGGATACATCGACAGCGTGGCACCGACATAGGGCTGGCCCGGGGTATAGCTCACCCGGAACGGCTCGTAGTCCATGCAGACATGGTTGGTCGGCACGTAGAACAGGCCGGTACGGGGCGAGAAGGCCGAAGGCTGCTGGTCCTTGGAGCCGAGGGCCGCCGGGCAGATGCCCTTCGAGTTGGTGTCCTCGCCGTTCTGCTCGGTCGAGTATTGCGAGACCACCAGGGGCCGGCCGTAGGTCGGGCTCTTCGGGTCCATGTCGACCTTGGTGGCCCAGTTCACCGCGGGATCGTATTTCTCGGCGACCAGCAGTTCGCCGGTGGCGCGATCCAGGGTGTAACCGAAACCGTTGCGGTCGAAGTGGACCAGGAGGTTGCGGTCCTTGCCATCGATCTTCTGGTCGACCAGCACCATTTCGTTGATGCCGTCATAGTCCCATTCGTCGTGCGGGGTCATCTGATAGACCCACTTGGCGACGCCCGTGTCGGGATCGCGGGCGAAGATGGTCATCGACCACTTGTTGTCGCCCGGGCGCTGCTTGGGGTTCCAGGTCGAGGGGTTGCCCGAGCCGTAGTAGACCAGGTTCAGCTTGGGATCATAGGAATACCAGCCCCAGGTGCAGCCGCCGCCGGTCTTCCACTGGTCGCCCTGCCAGGTCTTGAGCGAGCTGTCCGCGCCGACCGGCTTGCCGAGCGCGGTGGTCTTGGCGGGGTCGAACTTGATCTGGTCGTCCGGCCCTTCGGAATAGGCCCGCCAGGCCATCTTGCCCGTCGCCATGTCGTAGGCGGTGACGTGGCACTGCACGCCGAACTCGCCGCCCGAGATGCCGACCAGCACCTTGTCCTTGACCGGCATCACGGTCGCGGTGTTGGTCTCGCCCTTCGAGGGGTCGCCGTTCTTCACCGACCACAGCACCTTGCCGGTCTTGGCGTCCAGCGCCACCACCGTGGTATCGGCCTGGTGCAGGAAGATCTTGCCTTCGGCATAGGCGAGGCCGCGATTGACCGTGTCGCAGCACATCACCGGGATCACGTTGGGATCCTGCTTCGGCTCGTACTTCCAGATGATCTTGCCGTCGTTGTCGAGATCGAGGGCGAAGACCGTGTTCGGGAAGGGCGCGTGGACATACATGATGTTGCCGACCACCAGGGGCGAGCCCTCGTGGCCGCGGAGCACGCCGGTCGAGAAGGTCCAGGCGACCTGGAGCTTACCGACGTTGCCGGCGTTGATCTGGTCCAGCTTGGAATAGCGCTGGTTGGTGTAGTCGCCGGTCTGCAGCACCCATTGGTTCGGGTCCTGAGTCAGCTTCATCACGTCGTCGTTGGCACTGGCGGCGGTGCCGAACAACGCCGACAAGGCCAATCCTGCAAGCAAGATGAGTTTCTTCATGAGCTTCCTCCATTCGGCTCTTGGTCACGATGTCTAGCGCTCGTGCCATTTGGGCGGTGCTCTTACGCCGTTTTTACTTGCCGTCTTCGTCAGGGCGCACGATACCGCCAAGTCGAACCACACCCCGTGGTCCGACAAGGAAGCCCTATAGGCTGAGACAGACGCCACAATTCTTGTTGTAGTGCTGCCACTGATCGAAGATGCGGAAATTGTAATCGCGGGGTGTCGACCAGTGCAATAGCACGAAAGGTCAAGTCATCATTATTTTTAACTTATTATATTGCAGCGCGATATTGTCATGAAGCGATGCAATATCAAGACGGCCGCGAATAGGCCCGAGGGACTACATACTACTCCCATTCCAGTTCATGGAAAGCCGCCGTCGCATTGCGCCCGGCGAAATCGTCGAACAGGCTCCAGGCGCCCTTTTCCGACTGGCCGGCGCTGGCCGCCGCCTCGCTCATGGTGGCGCCGGCGCGGATCAGGCGGCGGATGTCCGCGGCCAGCACCGCGAGATAGCGCCGCGTCGCCGCCGCCCCCTCGGGCCAGGTCAGGGTGGCCGGACCATGGCCGGGCACGACGCGGGTCGCCGGCCGCGCAGTGATACGGTCGAGCACGGCGAGCCAGCCGGTCAGGCTGCCGTCCAGCGCCGGCACATGGCCGGAAAAGACGAGGTCGCCCAGGAACCAGGTCGCCGTGGTCCGGTCGAACACGGTGAGATCGCTGTTGGTATGGGCGGTCGGCCAGGCTTCCAGCAGCAATTCGCGTCCGCCGAGGTCGAGTGTGATCTGAGCCGTTACCACCATGTCCGGCGGAACCGCCTTGGTCCCGGCGAAGGCGGCGGCGCCGATCAGCCGCTCGGTGGCGGCGAGATAGCTCCCCGCCCGGGCGGCCAGGGCTTCGGGCAGCGCCGCATGGCCGACGATGGTGGCCCCGGCCTCGGCGAAGGCGGCATTGCCGAGGACATGGTCGGGGTGGACATGGGTGTCGATCAGATAGCGGACGGGCAGGCCGGTCACCGCCCGGACCGCCGCCAGCAGGCGCCGGCCGACCAGATAGGAGCCGCCACTGTCGATCACCGCGACCGCCTGTGCCCCGACCACGAAGCCGAGGTTGCAGATGGCGTCCTCGTTCGCGGGATCTGCCAATTCGTAGGGGGCGGCATAGACGAAGACGCCGGGCGCCACCTCTGTCACGGGTAGTGGAGCTTCGTCCGCCCCGGCCCGCAAGGGTACCGCGACCAGCATGAAGCAGAGGGCGAGCAGGGCGCGCATCGCGTCAGGCCGCGATGGTCGCGAAACGCCCGGCCAGGGCGCGGCGGCGTTCCGCGGTCCAGCCCGGGCCGCGCGCCACCCGAGGCGTCTCCAGCGGCACTTCGGCCAAGAGGCGGCCGGGCGCCGCCGTCAGCAGGATCAGCCGGTCGGCCAGGGCCAGCGCCTCGCCGATGTTATGGGTGACCATGAGCACGCTCATCGCCCGCCGCTCGGCGATCCGAGCGACCAGACTGCGCAATTCGCCGGCCGCCGC
>JAYSCC010000141.1:0-7370 GCA_041915065.1 Zavarzinia sp. | reverse complement strand
CCGTCCGTCGAGATGGACGACCTGGACCGGGACCGGCGGCGGCGCGAAATCCTCCAGCGAATGCACCAGGCGGCCGGCCGCGACATCGGCCGCCGCCTGATAGGACAGCACGCGGACGACGCCATGCCCGGCGACCGCGGCGGCGACCGCGGCATCGGCGGTATTGACCAGCATCTGATGGGCCGGCAGCACCGGTTCGAACCCGCCGCCCGCCGCCGGGAAGACCCAGGGGCCGGGCTGCGAGGCGCTCGAAAAGGCGATGGCGTCGTGCCCGGCGAGATCTTCGGGCCGCCGTGGGACGCCATGTCGGTCGAGATAGGCGGGTGCCGCGCAGACGACCCGACGCACCTGGCCACAACGGATCGCCGTCAGTGCCGAATCCGGCAGTTGGGCGATACGGACGGCGACATGCAGCCCCTCCTCCATCAAGTCCACCACCCGGTCGAGCAGCAGAAGGCGCCCGTTCACCGCCCGGTTCTCGCCCAAGAAATCGAAAAAGGCCGGCGCCACATGCAGGCGCCCGAACATCACCGGCGCGGTCACGCCGAGCGCGCCCGCTGGCCGGCCGTGGCTGCCCGTTGCCGAAGCCTCCGCCTCCGCCACTTCGGCCAAGATGCGGCGGGCGTCGGCCAGGAAGCGCAGCCCCGCCTCGGTCGGGCGGACGGCGCGCGTGGTCCGTTCCAGCAGGCGAGCCCCCAACCGGGCTTCCAGGGCCGCGATCGCCCGTGTCACCGCCGGCGGCGACAGGTTCAGGTCGCGCGCTGCCGCCGCGAAACCCTGCCGATCGGCGACCGAGACGAAGATCCGCATGGCATCCAGCCGGTCCATGGATTATTCCGATTTTTGGAATTCCGATTTGCCGATTGTGGCTATTCAGCCCGATGACTGCAACGATCACCCTGGCACCGACGCTGATTTGCCGGATCGATGCCATGACCACGCTTCGCCTTTACGACTTCGCCTATTCCGGCCATTGCCACCGGGTGGCGCTGTTCCTTTCGCTGCTCGGCCTGCCGTTCGAGACGGTACCGGTCAACTTGGCCAAGGGCGAACAGCGGAAAGCGCCGTTCCTGGCGGTCAATCCGGCGGGTCAAGTGCCGGTACTGGACGACGGCGGCCTCCTGCTCGCCGAGAGCAATGCGATCTTGGTTTATCTGGCGCGGAAATATGCCGCCGGCAGCGCTTGGCTGCCGAACGATGCGGAAGGTGCAGCCGAGGTGGAGCGCTGGCTGTCGATCGCGGCCGGCCCGCTGTTCCGGGGTCCGGCGACGGCCCGCCTCGCCCTCGGCTTCCGGGCGCCGCTCGACCTCGGCACCGCCCAGGCGACGGCGGAACGCCTCTTCGCCCTGATGGAGGGTCATCTGGCGACACGGGATTTCCTGGCCGCCCCGGGGCCGACCATCGCCGACATCGCCCTCTATTCCTATACCGCGGCGGCGCCCGAGGGCGGCATTCCACTGGAACCCTATCCGGCGATCCGCGCCTGGCTCGGCCGCGTCGAGGCGCTGCCGGGCTTCCGCGCCATGCCGGCGCTGCCCGCGGCGGCCTGAGGCCGTCATGGACACGCTCTTCCACGCGGGCGAGCAAGAGGTCCAGCGCCGCGCCGGCACGCGCGACCAGTGCGAACAGATCGGCCCGCATATGATCCGCGATTACATGCCGGACCAGCACCGGGCCTTTTTCGCCAGCTTGCCTCTGCTCCTGGTCGGTAGCGTGGACGGCGACGGAAGGGTCTGGGCCTCCGCCCTCGCGGGCGCACCCGGCTTTATGGAGAGCCCGGACCCGAGCGCCCTGGTGGTGCGCGCCCTGCCGCCGCCGGGCAGCCCGCTGGCGGCGACGCTGGCCCTCGGCGCACCGCTCGGCCTGCTCGGCATCGAACCGGAGACGCAACGGCGCAACCGCATGAACGGCACGGTCGTGGGCCTGACTGCGCGGGGCTTTGCCGTCCGCGTGCGGCAGAGTTTCGGCAATTGCCCTCAGTATATCCAGCGCCGCAGCCCGACCCTGGTGGCACCGCCGAAGACGGTCGAAATCCGCACCCTCGGCCGCCGCCTCAGCCCCGGCGTGGTCGAGACGATCCGCTTGGCCGACACCTTCTACTTGGCGACCGCCTCGGCCGCGGCGGGTGGACCCGGCCTGGGAGACGGGGCCGACATGTCCCACCGTGGCGGCCGGCCCGGCTTCGTCTGGATCGAGGCAGGCGAGGCGGCGGACGAACTCGTCGTCCCCGACTTCCGGGGCAACGGGCTGTTCAACAGTTTCGGCAATATCGCTGCCAATCCGAAGGCCGGGCTTCTTTTCATCGACTATGCCGACGGCACCCTGATCTCGCTGACCGGCGAGGCCGAGGTGATCTGGGACGGCCCCCTGTTGGCCGCCTTCGCCGGGGCGGAACGCCTGCTCCGCTTCCGCCTGAGCGCTGGCGTGGTCATGCCGGGCGCGCTGCCGCTGCGCTGGAGCGATCCCGTCCCGGCACGCCAGCTGGTGCCGACCGCCATTTGGGACGAGACCGGATTCTAGGCGGCAAGCCGCGCCAGCAGAGCCAACATCACCCCGGCTTCGGGCATGGGGGCGATGGCGTCCAGCCGCTCCGGCACCATGGCCGCGACGTCGGGATGAGCCGAGGCCCCGGGCGTGCCCAGGGGACCGCGGAAGCCATGGTCGGACCAGGCGATGGCTTGCAGGTCCGGGCTGGTCAGAACGTCGACCAGTCCGTCCGCCGGTGCGGCGAGGCTCAGCAGCGGATGGGCGGAATAGACCGTCGGCACCGGATAGAGCGCGACCGGCTTGGCCGAGCCTTTCAGGACCCGGCCCCAACGCGGCGGATCGGCGATGATCCATTCGACGAGCTGGTTCTCATAGCCGACGATCACGGGATAGGCGCCCGGCCCGCCCGCCAGGTAATCCTCGAACAGGCCGCCCGAGGAATGGGACTTGTAGCCCATGCGGCGGAACAGCGTCTCGACGTCGCCCTCCACTTTGGCCAGCGTATCCAACGTCGCCACGTCGCCCGCCAGCAGGTTGGCGACCAACCCGGCGAACATGAAGCCTGAATTCGACAGGTTGGGATCGGTAGACACGATCCGGGCCTTGCCGAAAAGTTCGCCGACCCCGAGATCGGCCCAGGTCTTTTCCGCCAGCACGGCCTTCAGGAAGGCCAGGAGGTCCACGGTCAGGTGGCCGGCGGCATCCGGCTTGACGATGCCGGCCTTGGCCAGCCCATCGGTCACATTGGACCAGGAATAGACCACGATCGGCGAATTCAGGATGACCTGTGCCTTGCGGACCGGGAGATTGCTCCCCTTGGCGATCTCGATCATGACGGAAGACGACGGCCAAAGGAATTGCGGCAACTGGGCCAGGATCTCGGGCGCGCGCACCATCTCGACCGAGCCGGCCGTGCGCGCCTGCAAGGCGAAGCCGGCGGCGGCCAGGGCGTCGATCGTCTTCGGATTGGCCAGGAAGGCCTTCTTTTCCCCGCCCGCGAACCCCATGAGCGAGGTCGGCGGCCGCAGCAGCGGCGTGTCGCGCAGGTAAAGGAAACCGCCGGTCGCCGCCACGCTGGCGCCGAGCAACCCGAGGCCGAGAGCACGCCGCGTCACCGCCATCAGCGCTTCCCCATGTCTTCCGTGATCGAAGTTTCGATCAGGCGAAGCTCGACGTCGAGATCCGAGAGATCACTGTCGAGCAGCGAATCCTTGTAATGGCCGAAGGCGTCCTCGAGCTTGGCGATCACCGCTTCGGTCTGGGCGACCAGGCCAACATCCGGCCTGGTCATTTGTTCGAGCAGCGGGTAGCGCGCCGCGATCTCCGCCGCCTGGGGCAAGTAATAGGTGAGAAACCGCTGCACGGCGACCAGGCGATTGGCGTCCTGCTCGACCCCGGCGAGAATGCCACGCGCCACTACGGCGAGCCGGGCGACCCGGGCCTTCACCTCGGGCTTGCGGATTTCCTTCGCCACCTGGTCCAGCCGGTCGACCTGGGGCAGCGCGTCGCCCAGCACTTTCCTGGCGAGGTCCAGCCGACTCCGCCCGATCGCCGAAACATCGATCCCCTCGAAGACCCGGCGTGGCGCCAGCAGGAGCAGGAGGCCGGCGAAGACGGCGACGCCGACCCCCGCCGCCACGACGAAAGGGAGGCCCAAGCCGAAGGCCAGGCCCGGTACCGTGACGGCACCGAGAAGCCCCGCGATCAGCCAGTTCCGATCTTCGCCCAAGGCACCTCCTCAGTTGTAGCCGCGAGCCGAGCGGAAGGCGCCGGTCAGGTCCTTGGCGCCGTCGAAGACGCGGGCGCCGGTCGCCCCGGCCAAGGTTTCGAGCTGGCTGCGGTCGGCACTGCCGAAGGTGATGCCGAAGATCGGGATCCGTTGTTCGGCGGCGCTGCGACTGGCGAGGAAACTCTCCGGGTCACCCTCGCTCCGCCCGTCGGTCATGATCACGATGGCGGGCAGGAAGTCGTCGGACGCGATCAGCGGCGCCATGCGGGCATAGGCTTCGCGGACACAGGCATACATGTCAGTGCCGCCGTCGGCGTGGTGGCGCGAGACCTGGGCGAGCAGCCGGGCCTGGTCGGCCGGCGAGCCCGTGCCGTCCCAGACCCCGGCGACCCGGCCGCTGAAGGGGATCACGAAGATGCGGTCCTTGGGCGACCATTGCACCAGCAGTTCAGCCGCCCGTTCCGGCGTGAACAGGAAGGAAACCGCCTGGCGTAGGGCGCTCTCCCCCTCGCCCTGCATGCTGCCCGAGAAATCGAGGCAGAGAGCGGTGAGCGAAGGCCGGCGCAGCGCTTCCTGATAGAGCGTCAGGGCCTTGCGGATCACCGGTGCTTCGGGCATCTGCACCGCCGTCACCAGGCGCGAGGGATCGAAATTCCAGGCCGGTTCCGCCTTGGCCGGTGCCGCCCGGCCGAGAGCGACGCGCCGGCCGGTGGCGGCGACCCGGGCCTGAATCTCCGGCGTCAGCAGATGGGCCTGGAGCGCGAGGAAGAAGTCCTCCACTTCCTTCGGCCGGCCGTGGCCGAGGAAGCCGAGGGGCGAATCCGAAATCGCCACGCCGTCGGTCGGGTAGACCGCCCAGAGAGGTTCGATCCCCTTGGCGGCCAGGCGGTCGTTGGTCTCCTTCAAGACCGCCTCGTAATTCCACATGGCGTCATAGCTGGCGCCCTTGGCCGCGCCGTCGACATAGAGATCGCCGAGCCAGCCGCTCGAGCCCGAGGAACGCTCGACCCCGCGCAGGAGCCGCGTCACCTGGTCCAGCGTCGCGGGATCGTCGAGATCGGCCGCTTCCAGCACCGGCTTGCCGCGCGCCGCTGCCAGCATGGCGAGATAGGCAGCGGCCCCCGAGTTGGACTGGGTCGCAGAGGTCATGAGGAAGCGGAGGTCGCCGGCCTCAACCGCCTTCAGGATGTCGGCGGAGGAAACCGCACCCTTGGTCCAGTCCAATGCCTCGGCCTTCGACTTGCGGACGCCGAGCACCACCGGATTCTGCGAGATGGATTGGAGATAGCTGACCCGCCGCTCGGTATCGAAGAGATCGACCCAGATGCTCGACGCCGGCCAGACGGCATCCACCGTCGCCTCTTGCCCGCTGCGGAGCGAGAGACCGATGTCGAGCGAGCCGAGATAGGTCATCCGGCAGGTGACATGCTCTTCGGCACAGAATTCCTGGACGATCGGCTCCAGCACCTGGTTCTCGGAACCGGCGACGATGGTGAAATCGAATTTGGGGCCGCTGTCGCAGCCGGCCGCGGCCAGCACAGCAGCGCCGACGAGGCACCACCGCAGCAGCTTCGCGACCATGGCCGTCACCCCTTGGCAGCGGTCAGGCTGCGCTGCAGGTCGCCCGTCATCGCCTCCATCCGCTGTTCGGCGACGGCGCGCTTCTGACGGCCTTCCTGCTGGACGCGCAGCACGCTGGAAATCGTGTCGATCAAATCGCGGTTGGTCTGTTCCAGGGTTTCGATGTCGACGATGCCCCGTTGCGACTGCTGTTCGATGGCGACCGCCTGTTCCTTCATCATCTGCGACGCCTGCTTCATCATTTCGTTGGTGGCGTCGGTCACGGTCTTCTGCAGGTCGAGGGCCTGTTGCTGCCGGGTCAGGCCGAGCAGCAGGATCATCTTCTGCTTCCAGACCGGGATGGTGAGCTGTGAGGTGGCCTGGAGATTCTCGATCAGGGTCTCGTCGCCGGACTGCACGATCCGGATCTGCGGCAATTGCTGGATGCCGATCTGGCGCGCCTGCTGGAGGTAGAAGACGCGCTTTTCCAGCCGGTCCAGGGCCTGGGTCGCATCCTGATAGGCCTGCGCCGCCAGCATGGCATCGCCCCCGGCCGCCGCACCGTCGGCGGCCGCCTTCAGGCGCTGGAGTTCGCCCGCCCGATAAGTCTCGGCGAAGGCCTTGCCGGCGGCGATGAAAGCGTCGAGCTCGCCGATCGACCGCTTGGTCTCTTCATGCAGGTCGTCGAGCACGGCGATGTCGCGCTTCAGGCGGTCCTTGTGGCGGTCGAGTTCCAGCATGATGCCGTCGACCTGGCCGGCGACATCCTCGAACTGGGCCGCGAAGCGCCGCACGCGGGCTTCAAGGGAGGAGAACATCCGCTCGAAGAAGCCGCCGGATTTCAGGCTGGCGGGGTCCAGCCCCCTGGCCTTCTCGATGATGTCGACCAGCAGCTTGCCGGTGTCGCCCAATTCCTTGTTGCGGGTCTGGGCCAGGATCTTGTCGGCATAGGCGGTGACCGAGCGTTGCGCGCCGTCACCGAAGGAAGCGAGTTCCGCCCGGTTGCCGAGGTCGATACCGCCCGCGATCACCGCGACCCTATTGGGATCGGTCGCCAGCGCCGGCACTGCGGCGCCCCCGGTCGTGAATTCCGCATCGGCCGTGGTCATGATCCGTGCCCCCTCGTCGCCGGCAATGATTGAAGCGCGATTCTATGACAGTTCGGCGACGATCGACAGCATCGCTGGTTCGCCCCGCCGACACCGCCGATCCGGGAACGATTGCTGGCGGTTGTCATGGCCCAGCCACCGTACTGAAAAGATTGTCGGTAACCATCCCCTGGATTCGTTGCACAGGGGGCGTCGATGACGGGTGAGAACAGGCGTGATTTCCTGAAGAAGGCGGGCCTGCTGGCTGGCGGCGGGGCCGCGGCGGCTGCCTTCCCCGCAGCAATCCGCAATGCGTTGGCGATCGATGCCAACAATGCCACCAAGTCGATCAAGGACGTGCAGCACATCGTCGTGCTGATGCAGGAAAACCGGGCCTTCGATCACTATTTCGGCACCTTCCCCGGGGTGCGCGGCTACGGCGACCGCTTCACCGTGCCGCACCCCGCGGGCCGCACGGTATTCCACCAGTGGAATGGTTCGCGTTA
>JAYSCC010000140.1:4379-7400 GCA_041915065.1 Zavarzinia sp. | reverse complement strand
CGCCAGGCCGGCCTCGATCACGTTCGAGGCACCGACGAAACGGGCGACGAAGGGTGTCCGCGGCCGCTCGTAAATCTCTTCCGGCGGGCCGACCTGGACGATCCGCCCCTCGGCGAAGACCGCCACCCGGTCGGACATGGAGAGCGCTTCGCCCTGGTCGTGGGTGACGAAGACGAAGGTGGTGCCGAGCTTCCGTTGCAGCGCCTTCAGCTCGACCTGCATCTCCTCGCGGAGCTTGAGGTCGAGGGCGCCCAAGGGCTCGTCGAGCAGGAGGACGCGGGGCTTGTTGACCAGCGCCCGGGCCAAGGCAATCCGCTGGCGCTGCCCGCCGGAGAGCTGGGCCGGCCGCCGCTCGCCATGGGCGTCGAGGCGGACCAGGGCGAGGGCCGCCCGGGCCTCGGCATGGCGCTGCGCCTTGGGCACGCCCTTCACCATCAAGCCATAGGCGACATTGTCGAGCACATTCATATGCGGGAACAGGGCGTAGTCCTGAAACACCGTGTTCACCGCCCGCGCATAGGGAGGCACGCCGGCCGAGGGCACGCCGAAAATCTCGATCTCGCCCGCGCTCGGCTGTTCGAAGCCGGCGATCAGGCGAAGGCAGGTGGTCTTGCCTGAGCCGGAGGGGCCGAGCATCGAGAAGAATTCGCCGGGGGCGATGTCGAGATCGACGCCGTCGACGGCGCGGACCGGCCCGAAATGACGGGCCACGGCACGGAAACGAACGGCGGGAGCGGATGAGGTCATCAGGATCTTCTGGCGAAACGGGTCAGGCCCGCCGCCCCGCGCCGGGGGCGGCGATGCCTCGGGGTCGCGCGGCCCCGGCGCCTGGCCGGGACCGCAGCGGTTGCAGGATCAGCGGCCGCCCAGGATGGCTATGTAATCCGTGACCCAGCGGTAGTAGGGCACGCAGGCTTCCTGCGACTTGCACTTGGTGACCGGGGTCCGCCAGAAGTGGATCTTGTCGAAGTCGTTCAAGCCGTTGGTAGCGCAGCCCTCGTCCCCCAGCAGGGCATTGCCCTTGCAGGCGGCGAGCACCACGGGGACCGAGCCGAACCAGGCCGCCAGGTCGCCCTGGAGCTTGGCGTTCAGCGAATGCTCCATCCACATGTAGGCGCAGTTCGGATGGGCGGCATCCGCATGCATCATGGTGGTGTCGGCCCAGCCGGTGGCGCCTTCCTCGGGGATCGTCGAGGCAGCGGGCTTGCCCTGGCTCTTCAGCAGGTTGACCTGGAACGGCCAGGACGAGGAGGCGACGACGCCTTCGTTGTTGAAGTCGTCGACCTGCATCATGGCGTCGTGCCAATAGCGGCTGACCAGGGCGTGCTGGGCGCGCAGCAGCTCGAGCGCGGCCTTGTACTGGTCCTCGTTCAGCTCGTAGGGGTCCTTGATGCCGAGGTCGGGCTTGGTCTTCATCAGGTAGAGGGCGGCATCGGCGATATAGATCGGGCCGTCGAAGGCCTGGACGCGGCCCTTGTTGGGCTTGCCGTCCGGCAGGTCCTGGGCCTCGAAGACCACGCTCCACGACTTGGGCGCGCCGTCCTTGAAGACGCTGGTGTTATACATCAGGACGTTGGAGCCCCACTGATAGGGCACGCCGTAATGCTTGCCGTCGACCGTGTGCCAGGGCGCATCGGCGAGGCGCGGATCGATGGTCTTCCAGCTCGGGATCAGCTTGGTGTTGATCTCCTGCACCTTCTTGCCGGAGATCATGCGGAGCGAGGCGTCGCCCGACGCCGTGACCAGGTCGAAGCCGCCCTCGTTCATCAGGGCGACCATTTCGTCCGAGGTGCCGGCGGTCTTCACGCGGACCTTGCAGCCGGTCTCCTTCTCGAAGTCGGTGACCCAGTCATAGGCCTTGTCGGTCTCGCCACGCTCGATGTAACCGGGCCAGGCGACGATATCGACGAAACCTTCGCCCTTGCCGATCTTGGTCAAGGGCGCCGCCCCCGCGGCACCCGACAGGGCCCCCATCACTGCCGCGGTACAGGCGGCAACCACCAGCTTCTTCATGGCCTCACCCCTCGTGCTTCGCACTGGTCGCGCTTGGCGTCTGTGTTTTCCCGCCGGGAAAATACGCATCCCGACAGGGGGACAGTATGAGGTGAGGTCCACGATCTAGTCCATATGGCCGCTGCGAGCGGCGCGCGCCCATGATGTTCTCACTTCGCTAAACCCGGATCGGCGCAAAACGCCACCGAATCAGGGAAAAACAAGAGGGAAACGCATGAGGCGCAGGGACTTCATGGCAGGGGCCGCCGCCGCGCTGGCCTTCGCCGGCCGGGCATCGGCCAAGGCGACGAGCGAAGAGATCGCCAAGCTAGGCAGCACGCTGACCGCCTTCGGGGCGCAGAAGGAAGGCAGCGCCGACGGGCTGCTCGTCCCTTACGCCGGCAAATGGCTGGGCGCACCGCCGGGCATCGTCTTCGCCGGCACGGGCAAACCCCAAGCCAACCCCTACGCCGGGGAAAAGCCGCTGTTCTCGATCGACGCCAAGAATTTCCAGAAATATGCGGCGCGGCTCAGCGAAGGCCAGAAGGCCATGCTGCAGAAATATCCGGCCAGCTTCCGGATGGACGTCTATCCCTGCCACCGGGATTTCCGCTTCGACGATGGCCTGCTGGCCAATCTGAAGCTCAATGCCGCCGAAGCCGCGCTGACGCCGGATGGCGAGGGCGTCACCGGGGCCTTCGGCGCGCCCGCCTTTCCCTTTCCCAAGACCGGGCTCGAGCTGATCTGGAACGCCGTCACCGTGCCGCGTCCCTTCACCGTGCGCGGCACGATGGACGAGGCGGTGGTCTATCCGAACGGCAATATCGCCTGGGGCGCCCAGAAATGGGACATCTATTGCCCGTCCTACGACCCCGCGGTGAAGCGGGCCGATTTCGACGGCACATCCGCCCTGGTCTATCGCACCACGGTGAAGCCGGAGCGGGAGTCGGGCACGGTCGCCCTGGCGCGGGAATATTGGGATTTCGCCAACCGCCCGACCCAGGCCTGGACTTATGTCCCCGGCACCCG
>JAYSCC010000140.1:0-4369 GCA_041915065.1 Zavarzinia sp. | reverse complement strand
GGGTCAAGCAGGTGGCAGAAGTGGCTGGCGACTATCCGCTCGGCCCGGGCGGTTTTCATACCGTCGACGATACCGGCCTGTGGGCCCAGTCGCCCAAGCGCTACGACTGGGAACTGGCCGGCAAGCAGGAGATCTTCGTCCCCTACAACAGTTTCGCCATCGACGATCCGGCGCTTCGCTACAAGGACCTGCTCGGCCTCTCCCACCTCAATCCCGCCTTCGTGCGCTGGGAGCTGCATCGCTGCTGGGTCGTGAAGGCGCGGCTGAAGCCGGGGCTTCGCCATGTTTACGGCGCCCGCACGATCTATCTCGACGAGGATTCGCTGAATCCGGTGGTGGCCGATCTCTACGACCTGCGCGGCAATCTCTACCGCTTCGCCATGAACACCATCGCCTATGACTATGCGACCCGCATTCTCGGCCAGCATGTCACCGTCTATCACGACCTCGTTTCGGGCGCCTATATGGCGGACCGGCTCTCGAACGAGGTGACCGACCGGGTCCGCTGCAACGAGGGTGGCCGGACCGCGGGCGACTATACGCCCCAGGCCCTGCAACGCCGCGTCACCTGAGGGGACGACCTCGCGGAGGCGGGCCATGCGCGGGGCGCCATTGCTCGCAGGGGGCGTCCGGCGTAGAACGCCGGCCTGACGCTCGCGATCGGACCCCGCCTTGGCCTTGCCCGCTTCCTCCCTGCCGGCCCCGACCGGCCCCGCCGAACAGGCGATGCTGAATGCCGCCTACGACCGGCTGGCGGCGGAAGCGCGGCTGCTGCCGATCAAGGTGACCGGCTTTTATGGAAAGAAGCTGGCCGCCGAACTCGCCGCCCTCGGCCATACCGAAGGGCCGCTGCACCGGATCGCCTATCCGAGCCGGGAGCGGCTATCGCAGCGGGCGCCGGGCGAAGTGGCGGATTTCGTCGACGACCGCGCCAATATGAAGACCGGTTCGCCCGCCATCGTGCAGAAATATGCCGACCGGGTGCTGTTCCTGGCGACGCCGCTGTGCGCCGGCCATTGCCAATATTGCTTCCGCCAGGACGTGCTGGTCGAGATGCAGGGCGAAGACCCGGCCGATCTGTCCGAGACGTTGGATGCGCTGGTCGCCCATGTCCGGGCCAATCCCGCGATCACCGAGGTGATCCTCTCGGGCGGCGATCCGCTGACGCTCTCGCCCGCCGCCCTGGGCCTGGTGCTGGAGCGCCTGCGCGGCTTGGCCCAACTGACCTCGATCCGCCTGCACACGCGGGTCGCCGCTTTTGCGCCCCAATTCTTCGCCAAGGGCGACAAGATCCGCCTGCTGGCCGAGGCGGACGTCCGCCTGGTGCACCACCTGGTGCATCCCTACGAGGTCTGCGACGAGGTCGCCGACACGCTGCGCCGGCTGAACGCCGCCGGCATCCGGCAGTACAACCAGTTCCCGATCCTGCGCGGCGTCAATGACGACGCCGGCCTGCTCGCCCGCCATATCCGCCGGCTGGACGAGCTGCGCGTGCGCACCATCTCGCTCTTCGCGCCCGACCCGATCCATTATTCGGCGGCCTTCCGCCTGACCCTGGACCGGCTCTTCGCCCTGCATGACAGACTTTCGGCCGAGACGCCGAGCTGGATCAATGCCGCCGCCCTGACCTTCGACAGCCCGCTCGGCAAGTTCCGCCGCGAGCATCTGGTCTCGCGCGACCGCGCCCGCGGCCTCGCCCTGTTCCGCCACCGCGGCCGCGACATTCCCTATCACGACCTGCCCGAGGCGCTGGACCAGCCGGGCGACCCCGCCACGATGCTCTGGCAGGGTTGAGCCCGCTTCAGGCTCAGTCGAGCGCCAGCACGTCCGCCATCGAATAGAGGCCAGCCGGCTTGCCGGCAGCCCAGAGGGCGGCATGGACGGCGCCGCGGGCGAAGATGCCGCGGTCGGTCGCCTTGTGGGTGAGTTCCAGGCGCTCGCCGTCGGCGGCGAAGATCACGCTGTGCTCGCCGACAACGTCACCACCGCGCAGCGTGGCGAAACCGATATGGCCCTGCACCCGGGCGCCGGTATGGCCGTCGCGCACCCGGTCCGAGACCGCGGCGAGGTCGACGCCGCGCCCGGCCGCCGCCGCCTTGCCCAGCGCCAGCGCGGTGCCCGAGGGGGCATCGACCTTGTGGCGGTGGTGCATTTCGACGATTTCGACGTCCCATTGCTCCGGACCCAGGATCGCCGCGACCTTCTGGGTGAGGACCTGGAGCAGGTTGACGCCGAGGCTGAAATTGGCCGCCTGCACGACCGGCGCATGGTGGGAGGCCGCGACCACCGCCGCCTGCTGGTCGGCCGAGAGGCCGGTGGTGCCGATCACCAGGGCCGTGGCCGTCTTGGCGGCCAGCGTGGCGTGGGAGGGGGCGGCGACCGGCGCCGTGAAATCGATCACCACGTCGGCCGCGGCGAAGAGGGCGGCGGCATCGTCACCCACCACGACACCGATCGGCTCCTTGCCGGCGAGCGTGCCGAGATCGATGCCGATCGCCGCACTGCCTGGCCGCTCGGTCCCGCCGGCGATGCCGGCACCGGCGGCCAGGCCGGCATTGATCAGGCTCCGGCCCATGCGCCCGGCGCAGCCCAAGATGCCGATGGTGGTCATGGCCGATACTCCTCGAAGACGGGCCGACACTTTGCCGCCATCGCCGACAAATTCAAGGAGTTACAGAGGGGGAGCGTCCGGGGCACCTCCGCAAGGTGCCCCGGGGCGGCTTATTCCCGCAGGTCGTTCCAGAGTTCCTTCACCTTGGCGAAGAAACCCTCGGATTCCGGGCTGGTGCCCTTGCCGCCGGCCTTTTCGAACTCCTTCAGGAGTTCCTTCTGTTTGGCGTTCAGGTTGACCGGCGTCTCCACCACGGCGTTGATGTAGAGGTCGCCGAAGGAGCCGCCGCGCAGGGACGGCATGCCCTTGCCCTTGAGGCGGAACTGGCGGCCGGTCTGGGTCCCGGCAGGGATCGAGACGCGGGCGCGGGTGCCGTCGATGGTCGGCACTTCGATGGTGCCGCCCAGCGCCGCCGTCACCAGCGGGATCGGCACGCGGCAGAACAGATTGGTGTCGTCGCGCCGGAACAGGGCATGCGGCGTCACCGTGAGGAAGATGTAGAGATCGCCCGGCGGCCCGCCGCGCAAGCCCGCTTCGCCCTCGCCGGCGAGACGGATCCGCGTGCCGTCCTCGACACCCTGGGGGATGTTGACCGAGAGGGTCTTTTCCTTGGTCACGCGGCCGTGGCCGCCGCAAGTCTTGCAGGGATCCTTGATGATGCGGCCGGCGCCCTGGCAGGTCGGGCAGGTCCGCTCCACCGTGAAGAAGCCCTGGGCCGCCCGCACCTTGCCGGCGCCCTGGCAGGACGGGCAGGTGGTGGGCTTGGAGCCCGGCGCCGCGCCCGAACCGTCGCAGGTCTCGCAGGCGATCGTGGTCGGCACGCGGATCTGCGTCTTCTTGCCCTTGAAGGCTTCCTCGAGGCTGATCTCCATGTTGTAGCGGAGATCGGCACCCCTTGCGGCCGCGTTCGGGTTGCGGCCCTGACCGCCCCGGCCCATGAATTCGCCGAACAGGTCGTCGAAGACATCGGCGAACGAAGAACCGAAGTCGAAGCCGCGCGCACCGGCGCCCTGGGCCCCGGCGGGACCGCCGCCCTCGAAGGCGGCATGGCCGTAGCGGTCGTAGGCGGCGCGCTTGTCGTCGTCCGAGAGGACCGAATAGGCCTCGTTGATTTCCTTGAATTTCTGCTCGGCTTCGGCATTGCCCGGGTTCTTGTCCGGGTGCCATTTCATCGCGAGCTTACGAAACGCCTTCTTGATGTCGTCGGCCGAGGCCCCGCGCGCGACGCCCAGAAGTTCGTAATAATCGGCCTTCGCCATGGCGGACTCCTTGAAGCGTCCGTGCCGGCCGCCCCATCGGGGGCTCGGCCGGCACGGTCCGCATTCTCAACGCGACATCGGGATCAGTTGGACGACTTCTTCTTGTCGTCCACTTCCTCGAAGTCGGCGTCCACCACGTCGTCCGGGCCGGCACCGGCTTCACCGGTACCCGGCGCGGCGCCGCCGGCCGCCTGGGCCTTCTCGGCTTCGGCCTTGTAGATCGCCTCGCCCACCTTCATGGCGGCATTGGCGAGCGCTTCGGTCTTGGCCTTGATCGCCTCGGCATCGTCGGCGTTCAGGGCCGAGCGCAGCTCGGCGGTCGCGGCTTCGACCGCGGCCTTGTCAGCGGCGGCGACCTTGTCGGCGTGTTCGCTCAGGTTCCGCTCGGTCGCATGGATCAGGCCTTCGGCGTGGTTCTTCGCCTCGACCAGTTCCTTCTTCTTCTTGTCCTCGGCCGCGTGCGCCTCGGCGTCCTTCACCATCTTCTCGATGTCGGCAT
>JAYSCC010000139.1:0-7408 GCA_041915065.1 Zavarzinia sp. | reverse complement strand
GCGGCGAGCAAGGACGAAGGCCGGCCCCTGAACGGCCCCGAAAAGGCGGCGGTGCTGATGCTGGCGCTGGGCGAGGAACATGGTGCGCCGCTGTGGCGCCTGATGGACGACGAGGAAATCAAGGAAATCTCGGCCGCGATGGCGACGCTCGGCCGCGTCAACGCCGCCATGGTGGAGCGCGTCTTCGTCGAATTCGCCTCGCAGATGTCGGGTTCGGGCGGACTCATCGGCTCCTACGAATCGACCGAGCGGCTGCTCACCAAGTCGCTGCCGCAGGAACGCGTCACCCAGATCATGGAAGAAATCCGTGGTCCCGCCGGCCGCACCATGTGGGACAAGCTCGGCAATGTGAACGAGCAGGTCCTGGCCACCTATCTGAAGAACGAATATCCGCAGACGGTCGCCGTCGTGCTCTCGAAGATCAAGCCGGAGCATGCCGCCCGCGTCGTCGCCAACCTGCCGGAAGATTTCGCCCTCGAGGTGATCAACCGGATGCTGCGCATGGAATCGGTGCAGAAGGAAGTGCTCGACAAGGTCGAACAGACCCTGCGCACCGAATTCATGTCGAACCTGGCGCGGACGGCACGGCGCGACGCCCACGAGCTGATCGCCGAGATCTTCAACAACCTCGACCGCGCGACCGAGAGCAAGTTCATCACCGCCCTCGAGGAGCGTAACCATGAGAGTGCCGAGCGCATCAAGGCCCTGATGTTCACCTTCGAGGACCTGCAGAAGCTCGACCCGAACGGCGTCCAGGTGCTGATGCGCGCGATCGAAAAAAGCAGGCTCGCACTGGCGCTCAAGGGCGCCTCCGACACGCTGCGCGACATGTTCTTCTCGAACATGTCGGAACGCGCGGCCAAGCTGCTCCGCGAAGAGATGGAGCAGATGGGCCCGGTGCGGCTCCGCGACGTCGACGAGGCGCAGATGCAGATGGTGCAATCCGCCAAGGAGCTGGCCGCCCAAGGGCAGATCGTCCTCGCCGACGCGAAGGGCGAGGACGAACTGGTCTATTGAGGTGGGGGTAACGCATCATGGCCCAGGGCCCGACCAAATTCACCTTCGACACCGCCTTCGACACGGGCCGTCCGCGTCCGAAACCGGCCGCTCCGCCGCCGCCGAGCTTCAGCGCCGACGACCTGGCCGCCGCCCGCGCTGCCGCCTTCGCCGAGGGCGAAGCCGCGGGCCGGACCGCCGAGCAGGCCGAGACCGAGGCCGCCCTGGCCGCGGCGACGGCACAGCTCGCCGCCGCCGTGGCCGATCTCGGCGCCCGCATCACGGGGGCCGAGCACCAGTTGAAGGCGGATGCCGCCGCCCTCGGCCATGCGATCGCCCGCAAGCTGTGCCAGACCCTGACCGCCGACCTGCCCATGGCCGAGATGGACGCCATGGTGAACGACTGCCTGACCGAGCTGCGCGACGAGCCCCGCATCGTCGTCCATGTCGCCGGCGCGGTGCTCGACGAGGCGCGCTCGCGCTTCGAGGCCGCGGCCAGCGGCGGTGCCTTCCCAGGCCGCCTGATCGTGCTCGCCGACGATACGCTCGGGACCGGCGACGTGCGCGTCGAATGGGCCCACGGCGGCGTGCTGCGCGACGAAAAGGCGCTCGCCGCCACGATCGAATCCGCCGTGAACCGTTACGTTACAGCGCAGGCCACCGGCCGCGCGCTCCGGAGTTGACCCCATGCCCGCCGACCGTGACATGAATTTCGAGGAACTGCAGAACGGCGCCCAGGGTGCCCCCGACGAGGGCGACACTGTTCGCAGCGCCCAGGACCTGGAAGCCGTGTTCGATATCCCCGTGGCGGTCTCGGCCGTGCTCGGCAAATCCCGGATGCAGGTGAGCCAGCTGCTGCGCATCGGCAAGGGCGCCGTGATCGAGCTCGACCGCAAGGTCGGCGAGGCGATCGACATTTATGTGAACAACCGCCTGGTCGCGCGCGGCGAGGTGGTGGTGGTGGAAGACCGGCTCGGCATCACCATGACGGAAATCATCAAGGGCGACCGGCGCTGAGGGGAGACTGAACATGCGTTTGATGATCGTCGGTTCCCTCTCGGGCGAATTCGGTGCCGCGTCCAAGATCGCCATGGCGCGCGGCGCCAAGGTCGCCCATGCGGATTCGGTCGACGGCGCCCTGACGGCCCTACGCGCCGGCCGCGGTGCCGACCTTCTCATGGTCGATGTCCGGCTCGACATCGCGGCCCTGATCCGCGCCCTGGCGGACGAACATATCCATGTCCCCGTGGTCGCCTGCGGCATCGGCACCGATACAAGGGCCGCCGTGCTGGCGATCCGCGCCGGGGCCAAGGAATATGTCCCCTTGCCGCCGGAACCGGAACTGATCGCGGCCGTGCTCGAAGCGGTCGCCGAAGAAAGCCAGAGCCTGATCTTCCGCGATCCCGCGATGGCCGAGGTGGTGCGCCTGGCCGACCAGGTGGCGCCCTCCGAAGCCTCGATCCTGATCACCGGCGAGAGCGGCACCGGCAAGGAAGTGATGGCGCGCTACGTCCATCGCAAGAGCCGGCGTGCCAATGCCCCCTTCGTCTCGGTCAATTGCGCGGCGATCCCCGAGAACCTGCTGGAGAGCGAACTGTTCGGCCACGAGAAGGGCGCCTTCACCGGCGCCGTGGCGCGCCGCATCGGCAAGTTCGAGGAAGCCGACGGCGGCACCCTGCTGCTCGACGAAATCTCGGAAATGGACGTCCGCCTCCAGGCCAAGCTGCTCCGCGCGATCCAGGAACGCGAGATCGACCGGGTGGGCGGCGGCAAGCCGGTGAAGGTCGACATCCGGGTGATCGCCACCTCGAACCGCGACCTCGGGGAAGAGGTCCGGAAGGGCACTTTCCGCGAAGACCTGCTGTTCCGCCTGAACGTGGTCAACCTGAAGATCCCGCCGCTCCGCAAGCGTCCGGCCGACGTCCTGGTGCTGGCCGAACATTTCGGCCGCAAATATGCCGAGCTGAATGCGACCGGTCCGAAGGCGATCGCCGAAGATTCACGCAAGCTCCTGCTCGGCTATAGCTGGAAGGGCAATGTGCGTGAACTCGAGAACACGATGCATCGCGCCGTCCTGCTCTCGCCCGGCCCGACCATCGAACCCGCCGCCATCGTCCTGCCCGACGGCTCCCGCCCAGTCGAGACCGTGGCCCAGAACCCGGCCGTCGCCTCGATCGCACTGGCTTCGGCTGCGGCCGGCAGCGCGCCCGCCGGTGGCCGCGGCCTGGTCGGGCGGACGGTCGCCGACGTCGAGCGCGACCTCATCCTGGACACGCTGGACCATTGCCTGGGCAACCGGACCCATGCCGCCAATATCCTCGGCATCTCGATCCGGACGCTCCGCAACAAGCTGAAGCAATATACCGACGAGGGCGTGCCCGTGCCGCTGCCCGGCGAAGCCCGCCCCGGCCTGGCCTGACGCGGATCGGCTGCGATGAGCGAGACGAGATCCGGCACCGGCTTCGAACCCCAGGCCATCCTGGGGCGGCTGAACACGGCGCTCCGCCGCGGCGATGTGCTGCTGGCGGTCGGCGTCGTGGTCATCCTGACCGTGCTGATCTTCCCGATGCCGAGCTTCCTGCTCGACATCTCGCTGGCCCTGTCGGTGACCCTCAGCGTGCTCATCCTGATGACCGCGCTGTTCATCGAAAAGCCGCTCGATTTCAGTTCCTTCCCGACCGTGCTGCTGATCGCCACCATGCTCCGGCTGGCGCTCAACCTGGCTTCGACCCGGTTGATCCTGGAATTCGGTCACGAGGGCACCCATGCCGCGGGCGACGTCATCGCCGCCTTCGGCGGGCTGATCATGGGCGGCAATTTCCTGATCGGCATCATCGTCTTCGCGATCCTGGTGATCGTGAATTTCGTCGTCATCACCAAGGGTTCGGGCCGCATCGCCGAAGTCGCCGCGCGCTTCACCCTGGACGCCATGCCGGGCAAGCAGATGGCGATCGATGCCGACCTCTCGTCCGGCCTGCTGAGCGAGGACGAGGCGCGCAAGCGGCGCGCCGAGCTCGAACAGGAATCGACCTTCTTCGGCGCCATGGACGGCGCCGCCAAATTCGTCCGCGGCGACGCCGTGGCCGGCCTGTTGATCACCGGCATCAACTTGGTCGGCGGTATCGTCATCGGCACGGCACAGAACGGCATGAGCGCATCCGATGCCATGCACACCTATTCGACCCTGACCGTCGGCGACGGCCTGGTGTCGCAGTTCCCGGCCCTGATCGTCTCGACCGCGGCCGGCCTCATGGTGACCAAGGGCGGTACCCGCGGCACCGCCGACAAGGCGCTGTTCGGCCAGCTCGGCGGCTCCTCCCGGGCCATGGGCATGGCGGCGGCGCTCGCCTTCGTGCTCGCCCTGCTACCCGGCATGCCGGCCCTGCCCTTCCTGGTGCTCGCTGCCGGTGCCGGCTACGCCGCCTATCGGATCGAGCGGAAGCAGGTCGCCGAACAGGTCGCCCTCGACAGTGCCGCCGAGGCCGAGCGCCAGCGCGCCGTGGTGCCGGAAGAGCCGATCTCGGCGGCGCTCGCGATCGATGCCGTGCGGCTCGAGCTCGGCTACGGCCTGATCCCGCTGATCAACGACACCACGGGCACCCGCATCACCGACCAGATCAAGGCGCTACGGCGCCAGATCGCGGCCGAGATGGGCTTCGTCATGCCCGCCGTGCGCATCCTCGACAATGTCTCCCTCGCCTCGAACACCTATGTCCTTCGCCTGAAGGAGATGGAGGCCGGCCGGGGCGACATCCGCCCGCACATGCTGCTGGTCATGGACCCGCGGGGCGAACCCGTCAGCCTGCCGGGCGAACCGACGGTCGAGCCGACCTTCGGCCTCACGGCGGCCTGGATCGACACCAGCCTCCGCGAGGAAGCGCAGTTCCGCGGCCTGACGGTCGTGGATCCCGCGACCGTGATCACCACCCATCTGACCGAGGTGGTGAAGGACAACATGGCCGAGCTTCTGTCCTATGCCGAGACCCAGAAGCTCCTCGATGAACTGCCCAAGCCGCAGCAGAAGCTGGTCGCCGACCTGATCCCCTCGCGTTTCACCGTGGCCGGCGTGCAGCGCGTCCTGCAGCAGCTCCTGGCCGAGCGCATCTCGGTGCGCGACCTGCCGACCATTCTGGAAGGCATCGGCGAGGCGGTCGGCTACAGCCAGAACATCATGACCATCACGGAACATGTGCGCAGCCGCCTGGCCCGCCAGATCTCCTTCGCCAATACGGGTGCCGGTGGTTACATCCCGTTGCTGCCCCTGTCGCCCGATTGGGAACAGGCCTTCGCCGAAGCCCTGATCGGCCCGGGCGAGGAAAAGCAGCTCACCCTGGCGCCGAGCCGGCTGCAGCAGTTCATCCAGTCGGTCAAGAACACGCTCGACCGCGTCGCCGCCGACGGCGAACTGCCGGTGGTATTGACCAGCCCGGCGATCCGGCCCTATGTCCGTTCGATCGTCGAACGTTTCAGGCCGCAGACCGTCGTCATGTCGCAGAATGAAATCCACCCCCGCGCGCGCATCCGCACGCTGGGCCAGATCTGAGGGAGGGTGAGACTTGCGGCTTCGCACCTTCCACGCCCACAACATGGCCGAGGCCATGGCCGAGATCCGCAAGGCGCTCGGCCCGGACGCCATCATCGTGTCGAGCCGGCGCGCCGCGCGCGGCATGATCGAAGTCGTGGCCGCAGTCGAAAACCTGCCGCCCGCCCCGCCGCCCGTCACACCCGCCGTCACCGTGCCGGCAGCCCCCGATCCGCTGAGCCGCCTCGGGCGGGACGAAGATCCGGTCGAAGCCCTGCTGGCCGGCCGCCTGGCCCAGATCAATGCGCCCGAGCGCCCGGAAGCGGAAGAGGCCCGCACCCAGGACGCCTTCGCCCGCCAGATCACCCGCGCGCTCGAATACCACCGCACGCCGCGGCGCCATATCGACAAGCTGGTGCGCGTCGCCGGCGCCTTTTCCGGCGGCACACCCTCGGACGCGCTTGCCCACGCGCTGTCGACCACGCTTCGCTTCGCGCCTCTGCCGGACCAACCGGCGCGTTCGATCATGCTGGTCGGCACGCCCGGCGTCGGCAAGACCGTGGTCACCGCCAAACTGGCGGCCCGCGCCGCCGCCAACGGCACGCCGCTCCGCGTGGTCACCACCGATACGCTGAAGGCCGGCGCCACGGCCCAGCTCGAAGCCTATCTCCGGGCCATGAACCAGCCCCTCGGCCTCGCCTCGACGCCGGCCGAACTGGCCAAGCTCGAACATGGCGGCGCCCGCCACCGCCGTGCCGTGATCGATACCGCCGGCGTCAATCCCTTCGACGAGGGCGACATGACCCAACTCACCCGCCTGCTCGCCGCCGCCGATGTCGAGCCTGTGCTGGTCATGGCTGCGGGGACCGACGCCCATGACGCCATGGACACGGCGCGTGCCTTCGCCCGCCTCGGCGTCCGCCGGCTGATCGTCACAAGGCTCGACGCGACGCGCCGCCTGGGCGCCCTGATCGCGGCGGCTGACGCCGGCCCCCTCGCCCTCGCCGAAGTCGGCGCCAGCCCCTTCGTCGGCCAGGGCCTCCGCCCCATCGACGCCACCGAACTCGCCCGGCTGATCATGCAGGACTACGACCACATCGAAGCCGACCCCCATGTCGAGGAGGCCGCCCAATGAGTAACGAGCCCATCGCCTCCGCCCAGCCCTTCGCCCCGTCGCTGGTCCAGCGCCGGCCCGAGGTGAAGCGGATCACCGCAATCGCCTCCGGCAAAGGCGGCGTCGGCAAGACCTGGCTCTCGATCACGCTCGCCCATGCCCTGGCCAAGGCCGGACAGAGGGTGCTGCTGTTCGACGGCGACCTCGGCCTCGCCAATGTCGACATCCAGCTCGGCCTGATGCCGGAACAGGACCTGGGCGCGGTGATCGCCACCGGCACCGACCTCGGCGCCGCCGTCACCGCCGTCGCCACCACCGGCTTCGACGTCGTCGCCGGCAAGTCGGGTTCGGGCGCGCTGTCTTCGCTCACCCGCCAGGAAGTCTCGTTGCTGCGCCAGGGCGTGATCGATCTGGCGCCGCGCTACGACCAGGTGATCATCGACATCGGCGCCGGCATCGACACGACCCAGCTCATCCTGGCCTCGACCGGCGGCCGCGTCCTGGTCGTCGTCACCGACGAGCCGACCTCGCTGACCGATGCCTATGCCTTCATCAAGGTCGCGGCCAAGCTGAGCCCCAGGCCCGATCTCCGCATCGTCGTCAACATGGCCTCCAACAGGTCCGAGGGCGAGCGGACCTACGCCACGCTGAAGCGTGCCTGCGAGAATTTCCTGAAGTTCAGCCCGCCGCTGGCCGGCATCGTGCGCCGCGACCTCAAGGTCAAGGACGCCATCCGTTACCAGACGCCGCTCCTGACCCGCCATCCGAACGCCGAC
>JAYSCC010000138.1:0-7452 GCA_041915065.1 Zavarzinia sp. | reverse complement strand
CCTGTTCGAGCCGGTACGGATCGGGCCGAAGACGGCCCGCAACCGCTTCTTCCAGGTGCCCCAGTGCAACGGCATGGGCTACCGCGACCCGACGGCGCTGGCCGAGATGCGCGGCATCAAGGCGGAAGGTGGCTGGGCCGTGGTGTGTACGGAACAGGTCGAGTTTCACCACACTTCCGACATCACGCCCTTCATCGAGCTGCGCCTGTGGGATGATCGCGACATCCCCATGCTGGCCCGCATGTGCGACAAGATCCACGAGCACGGTTCCCTCGCCGGCATCGAACTGGCCTACAACGGCATGAACGGGCCCAATCTCTACGGCCGCGAAGTGCCCATGGGGCCGGCCCATCTGCCGGTCGCCACCTTCACCTATGATCCGGTGCAGGCAAGGCGGATGGACAAGGCCGACATCGCCGACCTCCGGCGCTGGCACCGGGCGGCGGCGCTCAGGGCCAAGCGCGCCGGCTTCGACCTCGTCTATGTCTATGCCGCCCATGCGCTCGGCTTCCTGCATCACTTCCTGTCGCGCCGCTTCAACGACCGGACCGACGAATATGGCGGCAGCCTGGAGAACCGGACGCGGCTGCTGCGCGAGATCCTGGCGGACACCAAGGATGCGGTGGGCGATACATGCGCCGTGCCGCTCCGCCTCTCGGTCGACGAGTTGATGGGCGAAGACGGGCTGCACAGGGCCGAGGTCGAGGATATGATCGGCCTGATGGCGGAGGTGCCGGACCTCTGGGATCTCACCCTGGCCGGCTGGGAGAACGACAGCCGGACCTCGCGCTTCGCCGAGGAGGGCCATCAGGAACCCTTCATCGCCGGAATCAAGAAGCTCACCACGAAGCCCGTGGCGGGCGTTGGGCGTTACACCTCGCCCGATGCCATGGTGCGGATCGTGAAATCGGGCCTGGTCGATTTCGTCGGTGCCGCCAGGCCCTCGATCGCCGATCCTTACCTTCCGAAGAAGATCGAGGAAGGCCGCCTCGAAGACATCCGCGAATGTATCGGCTGCAACATCTGCGTCTCGGGCGATTTCACCTCGTCGCCGATCCGCTGCACCCAGAACCCGACCATGGGCGACGAATGGCGCCGCGGCTGGCATCCCGAACGGGTGAGGCCCAGGGGTTCCGACGGCCGCGTGCTGATCGTCGGCGGCGGGCCGGCCGGCCTCGAATGCGCCCAGGTCCTCGGCAAGCGCGGCTATGACGTCGCCCTGGCCGAGGCCGGCACGGCGCTGGGCGGCCGGGTGACGCGGGAATCCCGCCTGCCCGGGCTTGCCGCCTGGGCGCGGGTGCGCGACTACCGGATCCAGCAGCTCCACAAGCTGCCCAATGTCGAGGTCTATTTCGACAGCGCGCTGAGCGCCGACGACATCCTGGGCTTCGGTTTCGAGCATGTCGTGCTGGCCACAGGCGCACGCTGGCGGAGCGACGCGGTCGGTCACTGGCACACGCGGCCGCTCGGCTTCGGGCCTGACCTCGAAGTTCTGACCCCGGACGACCTGATGGATGGCCGCCGCCCCGCGTCGCGCGAGGTCGTGGTGTTCGACGACGACCATTATTACATGGCCAATGTCCTGGCCGAACTGCTGGCGGCCGCGGGCCACCACGTCACCTATGTGACGCCGGCCGCCGAGGTCGCGACCTGGACCCGTGCCACCATGGAACAGCATGCGATCCAGGCCCGGCTGATCGAGGCGGGCGTCGGGATCGTCACCGGTTCGGCCCTGATCGCGGCCGGCGGGGGCCAGGCCGAACTCGCCTGCACCTATACCGGACGGCGGCGGCGCATCGCCTGCACCGCCCTGGTGCTGGTCACCGCCCGCCTGCCGCGGGAGGAATTGTTCCTCGCCCTCGAGGCCCGGCGGGCGGAATGGGCCGATGCTGGCATTCGCGGCATCCACGCGATTGGCGACGCCCGTGCGCCCGCCACCATCGCCCACGCCGTGCACGCCGGCCGGCGCTATGCCGAGGAGCTGGACGGTCCGCCGGTCGACGGCGACAGCGTGTCCTTCCGGCGCGAGATCGTCGCCCTGGCGCCCTGAGCGCCGCCTCGCTTCCCACCTTTGTCGCCGGGGTCGCCCCGGAAATGCACCCATGGGGCGAATCTGGTCCGAGGGGCGGGTGCAAAGAAGGTTGCGCCCGACCCGGCCGCCGCGCCACTTTGGCGCCATCCGCGGCCGGAGAAAATCCGCCGTGTTCGATCGACGAGAAATGACGCCCCTGCCATCTGCGCCGGGACGGCCGTCGTCATGACAAATATTAATAAGTATAGAGGCGGCGGTAACACCGAGTCCGCCCGATACTTATTGAATAATTCCAGATCGATTATCTTTTTTTGGGCGGCGCACAAGAATCTATTTCGCTGAATCGGTTAAATAATGGTAACGATTCGGGCGAAACTACTTTCATTTTGGGGGTCAAGGGCAGATGCGTATTCGGGCGAACAGCCGGGGCGGGGCCTTCACCCGGCCCGTGGTGGCGACCTCGGCGGCCGTTCTCGCACTGGCGGTGGCGGTACCTCTCGCGGCACAGGATGCGGTGCCCATCTCCCGCGATCAGTTCGGTTACGGCACGCGGGCGGTGGCGGACACCAACCTGAAGGTCGACATCTTCGGCGGCGGTGACGAGAATGGCGGCCTGTTCGGCGGTGCGCCCAGCCTGGCCATCCCGCTGGGCGATTCCTTCGGCCTTCAGGCCGACGGTGTCGCCGGCTTCGTCGCCGACGAGGTGGGCTTCGCCGGTGGTGCGGCGCAGCTCTATTACCGCGATCCCCAGACCTTCGCGGCCGGTGTCGCGGGTGGCGGCTATTATATCGATGGCCAGAGCCAATATGCAGTCGCTGCGATCGCCGAATATTACCTCGCCAATATCACGCTCGAAGCGCTGGCCGGCTGGCAGTGGGGCGACGTGGTCGGCAGCTCCTTCTACGGAAGGGCCGGCGCCTCGCTCTTCGTGACGCCGGACTTCCGCGTCGGCGCCGGTGTCGCCTATGCCGAAGACACCCGCTTCGCCGGTGATCTCCAGCTCGAGGCGCTGCTCCAGGAGGTGCCGGGCATGGCCCTCTTCGCGACCGGCGTGCTGGACGAGAAGGGTGTCATGGGCGTCGCCGGCATCCGCTTCTATACCGGCGCCTCCGACCTCGACCATGGGCCGGGCAAGGCATCCGGCGGGCCGACCCTGATCGAGATCACGCGCAACCTGCAGCGTCCCAACTTCCTGACCGGCTACGGCGGCGGCTTCGGGCTCCGCCAGATCAGCATGACCGGCGGCGGCGAACTGCCGGTCGAGCCGCCCCCGCCGCCCCCGCCGCCGCCGGTGACCGACAACGGCGGCCTGATCACCCTGGTGCAGAACACGGTCGACAATCTGGTCGGCAACACCCCGCTCGACGCCGTGAGCAAGCTGGTCGACGCCTTGGTCGATCCCAAGACCGGCGTGCTCTCGGTACTCACCAATCCGCTCGACAAGCTGACCGACATCAAGACGGGCCAGCTCGGTGCTGTCACCCAGGTGGTCGATACGCTGGCCGGGCCGACCAAGGGCCTGCTGGACCCGACCCTCGACGCGGTGAACGACCTCCTGTCTGGTAACAAGCGCTCGACCGCCACGGGCGGCCTGATCGATACGGTGCAGGGCACGGTCAGCGGCTTGCTCGGCAATACACCGCTCTCCTTCGTCAGCGATCTGGTCGCCGGCCTGGTCGACCCGCAGACGGGCGTGCTCTCGGCCCTGACCGGCCCGCTCAACAATCTGACCAACGTGCAGACCGGCAAGCTCGGCGCGCTGACCGAAGTGGTCGATACGCTGGTCGGCCAGCAGAACGGCGCGCTGACGCCGACCCTGAACGCGGTCAACGACCTGCTCTCGGGCCAGAGCCGGGCGACCAGCAACGCCGGCCTGATCGACGGCGTGCTCGGCACCGTCGACAACCTGCTGGGCGGCACGCCGCTCGCCTTCGTGACCGACGTCGTGGCCGGCCTGGCCGCGCCGACGGGCAGCCTGCTCGCGCCCCTGACCGGGCCGCTCAACGACATCACCCGCGGCCAGACCGGCCAGCTCGGTGCCGTCACCACCCTGGTGGGCACCCTGGTCGACCGCAACGACGGCGTCCTGGATCCGACTCTGGACGGCGTCAACCGGCTGCTGAGTTTTTGAACGAAAGCGACGCGCGCCTTTTCTCCACGCGAAAGAGGTGCGCCTTGCCTTGAAAGATTCTGCTCGCCCGATCTGGACATTATCGCCCGACCCCGCTTAGCCTTGGGTCGGGCGAACGCGGCAGCGGCGAAATTTCGGCCGCTCCCGGGAGGGCTGATTTGGGTGACGGCGTAGCAGCAACCTGTCCGGCCATCGAAGTGCGGGACGTGGTCAAGGCCTTTCCGGGGGGCGCCATCGCCCTGGACCGAGTGTCCCTCGCCATCAGGCCGAACGAATTCTTCACCCTGCTGGGCCCGTCTGGTTGCGGCAAGACCACGCTGCTCCGCCTGATCGCGGGTTTCGAGCAGCCGACCGAGGGTGAAATCCGCCTGGAGGGTGAGCGGATCGAGCATCTGCCGCCGTTCCGCCGGCCGGTCAACACGGTGTTCCAGTCCTACGCCCTGTTCCCCCATATGACGGTCGGGCAGAACATCGCCTTCGGCCTCGAGATGCAGGGCATGGCTTCTGCCGAGATCGGGCGCCGGGTGGCCGAGATGCTGGCGCTGGTCAAGCTGACCGGTTTCGAAGGCCGGAAGCCCGACCAGATGTCCGGCGGGCAGCAGCAGCGTGTGGCGTTGGCCCGCGCACTGGCCAACCGGCCCAAGGTGCTGCTTCTGGACGAGCCCTTGTCCGCCCTCGACCTCAAGCTCCGCAAGGAAATGCAGATCGAGCTGAAGCGGCTCCAGACCGAGACCGGCATCACCTTTGTCTTCGTCACCCACGACCAGGAAGAAGCGCTGACCATGTCGGACCGGATCGCCGTCATGTCGCAGGGCCACGTCCTCCAGATCGGCACGCCGCGCGCCATCTACGAGGCGCCGGAACACCGCTTCGTCGCCGACTTCATCGGCGAGACCGATTTCATCCCGGCTGAGGTGGCTGCGGTTTCCGGCGATCGGGCGAGCTTCCGTCTGGCCTCCGGCGCCGTGGTCGAGGCGGCGGCGCAGGGCTTGGCGCCGGGCGCCCGCGTCGCCCTCTCGACCCGGCCGGAGCGCCTGTCCTTCGGTCCTTCGGGTACGCTCGAAGGGGTGGTCGACGCCGTGGTCTATTTCGGCACCGACACCACCTTCCATGTCGCCCTCGACGGCGGCGCCGGCACGATCCGCGTGCGGGAGCAGAATCTGGCCGGATGCGACCTGCCCCACGGCCGGGGCGACCGGGTCCGCGTGGTGGTGCCGGAGGCAGCGCTCCGCGCCTTCCCCGAAGGCCAGGACTGAGGCGGAGCGGCGGCCATGCTGATGATGGACTATTTCCGCCGCTCGCCCGCCGCACGAAGGACCGCCCTGGTCGGTCCCGGCGTCGGGCTCATCCTGTTCTTCATGGTCGTGCCCCTCGGCCTCATGCTGGTCTATTCCTTCCTCCAGCGGGCGACTTACGGCGGCGTGATCTGGCATCTCTCGTTCGAGAGCTACATCCAGTTTCTGTTCGACCGCGACCTCGACGACAGCCTGATCTTCAACGACGCCTATTTGCAGATCTATGCCCGCTCCTTTGGGCTCGCCGCGATCACCACGGCGATCTGCGTCCTCATCGGCTTTCCGACCGCGCTCTATATGGCGCAGCAGAACGAGCGCCGGCGCGAGCTGCTGATCTTCCTGGTCACCATCCCGTTCTGGACCAATCTGCTGGTCCGCACCTATGCCTGGATCCTGCTGCTGCGCCGGGGCGGCCTGATCGACATGGGGCTCCAATTCCTCGGCATCACCAGCGAGCCGCTGGGCCTGCTCTATACCGATGCCGCCAATCTGATCGGCCTCGTCTATTCCTTCCTGCCCTTCATGGTGCTGCCGATCTATTCGAGCCTGGAAAAGCTCGACTTCCGCCTGGTCGAGGCGGCCTATGACCTCGGTGCGACGCGCTGGACGGCGCTGCGCCGGATCATCATCCCGCTCTCCATGCCCGGCATCGCGGCGGGCTCGATCCTCGTGCTGGTGCCCTGCCTCGGCGCCTATGTGACGCCGGAACTGCTGGGCGGTGGCAAGGCCCTGATGATCGGCAACTTGATCCAGCAACAGTTCGGCGCCTCGCAGAACTGGCCCTTCGGCTCGGCGCTCTCCTTCGCCCTGCTGGCGATCGTGCTGGTCGCCCTGGTCGCCTATTCGCTGCGCTTCGGCCGCGGCGCTCTGACGGAGCGGCGCTGATGGCCAAGATCAATCCCCTGCGCCATTTCCCCGGGGCGGGCGCCACCGCCTATGCCTTCTTCATTTTCCTCTATGCGCCGGTCGTGGTGCTGATCGCGCTCTCCTTCAACGCCGGGCGCTCCTCGACCATCTGGGAAGGCTTTTCCTGGTCCTGGTACGGCGTCGTCCTCGACAATCCGGACATTCTGCGCGCGGCCAAGAATTCGCTGATCGTCGGCCTCTTCGCCACCGTGATCTCGACCGCGGTCGCCACCATCGGCGCGATCGGCATGGACCGCGCCCGCTTCCGCGGCCAGAACGCGGTCAATTCGCTGATCGCCCTGCCCCTGATCGTGCCCGAGATTGTGACAGCGGTGGCGACGCTGATCTTCTTCCTGTCGATCGGGCTCTCGCTCGGCCTCGGCACCATCATCCTGGCCCATGTCGTGTTCTGCATTCCCTTCGCTTATCTGCCGATCAAGGCTCGGCTCGAAGGTATGCCGACCGCCTATCGCGAAGCGGCGGCCGATCTCTATGCCAACGAATGGCATACCTTCCGCCGCATCACCCTGCCCTTGCTCTGGCCCGGCGTGATTTCCGGTGCCATGCTCGCCTTCATCACCAGTCTCGACGATTTCGTGATCACTTATTTCGTCGCGGGGCCCGGTTCTTCGACCCTGCCGATCTACATCTTCGCCAGCCTGCGTCTCGGTGTAACGCCGGAGATCAATGCGATCTCCTCCTTCATGCTGGTGATCTCGATCCTGTTCGTGTCGTTCTCGGCCTGGCTCGGCCGTCGGTCGTCCTGACCGCAAGCTCTCAACGCTGGAGGCTCACATGTCGTTCAATCTGCTCAAAGGCGTCGCCGGTGCGGCTGTCGCGGCCGTCGTCGCCCTCGGCCTGCCGCTCGCGGCCGAGGCCCGGGAAATGGTGCTCTACAACTGGTCGGACTATATTCCGCCCGATCTCCTGAAGCGCTTCACCGCCGAGACGGGGATCAACGTCACCCTCGACCTCTATGATTCGAACGAGACCATGCTGGCCAAGCTGAAGGCCGGCGGCACCGGCTACGACGTCATCGTGCCGTCCGACTACATGGTCAAGATCATGTCCGACGAGCACATGCTGAT
>JAYSCC010000137.1:0-7457 GCA_041915065.1 Zavarzinia sp. | reverse complement strand
AAAGGCCGGCGATGTCGAAGTGAAATTCGTGGTCGGCCCGATCGGCCAGACCACGATCGAGCATCAGGGCCACGGCACCGCGCAGTGACCCGAGAACCCCCGCCGGTTCAAGCCGGCGGGGGCTTTTCCCCTCAGTTGACCATCAGGGTCGCGACATGGGCCGCGACCGAGGACGACAGGGCGAAGAGGTCATAACCGCCTTCGAGGGTCGAAACGATGCCGGCGCGGCAATGCTTGCGCGCGATCCGGGCCAATTCGGCGGTGACCCAGCGGTAATCCTGCTCGGTCAGGCGCATGTTAGCGAGCGGGTCCAAGGCATGGCCGTCGAAGCCGGCCGAAACCAGCAGAAGCTCCGGCTGAAAGGCTTCCAGCGCCGGGAAGATGTGCTCGGAGAAACACTGGCGGAAGGCCGGCCCGTCCGCCCCCGGCGGCAACGGCGCATTGACGATATTGTCGGCGACCCCGGTCTCACCCGCATTGCCCGTGCCCGGGTAGAGCGGCGCCTGGTGGGTGGAGGCGTAGAAGAGATCGGGATCGTCCTGGAACGCGGACTGCGTGCCATTGCCGTGGTGCACGTCGAAATCGACCACCGCGACCCGCTTCAGACCATGGGCGGCGCGGGCGTGTTGGGCGCCGACGGCGACATTGTTGAACAGGCAAAAGCCCATGGCGTGGTCCGGCTCGGCATGGTGGCCGGGCGGGCGGACGGCGCAGAAGGCCGAATAGGCGCCGCCGGTCAGCACCGTATCGACCGCAGCGATGACGGCACCCGCGGCATGCAGCGCCGCCTCACCCGAGCCTGCGGAAATCACCGTATCCGAGTCGAGGTGGAAGCGGTTGTGGCCGACCGATGGAACCTTGGACAGTACCCAGTCGACGTAATCGGGCGCGTGCACGCGGATCAACTGCTCGCGCGTCGCCGGCGGCGCTTCGGCCCGTTCGAGATAATGGAAATCCTCCGCCTCCAGCGCGCGCAGCACGGCGCGCAGCCGGTCCGCACATTCGGGATGGCCCCAGCCCGTATCATGGGCGAGGCAGGCTGGATGGGAAAACAGAATGGTCGACATGGGCGGTGCTTCCGGACGGCGTTTCCCCGGCGGCCATCCGTGCGGCCGCCGTTAACTCCAATGTCGTACCGGAATGCCCCCGTAACAAGTGCGACTTAAGGCTGGACAGGGGCTTTCTCGCACCACCCAGCATCAGATGAAGAAGTCGGGCGCGAGCTGTGCCGTGGGGTCGACGGCATAGGCGGAGAAGTCGGTCACCCCCGCCTCGGCCAACACGGCATCGTCGATGCAGAAGTTGCCGGTGAAGGACCGGCTCGGCCTGGTGACGATCTGATAGGCGGCGTCGGCCATGATCTCGGGCTTGCGGCTGGCACGCATCATGGCGTCGCCGCCCAGCATGTTGACCGCCGCCGTGGCGATCGCCGTGCGCGGCCAGAGCGCGTTGAAGGCGATGCCGTCGTCGGCGAATTCCTCTGCCATGCCGAGCACGCACATCGACATGCCGAACTTGGCCATCGTGTAGGCGACATGGGGGGCGAACCAGCGCGCCTCCATGTTGAGCGGCGGCGACAGGTTCAGGACGTGGGGATTGACCGCCTTCTTGAGGTGCGGGACGGCCAACTTGGAACAGAGGAAAGTGCCGCGCGTGTTGATCTGATGCATCAGGTCGTAGCGCCGCATGTCGGTCGACAGCGTACCGGTGAGCTGGATGGCGCTCGCGTTGTTCACCAGGACGTCGATGCCGCCGAAGGTATCGACCGTCTTGGCGATCGCCGCCGCCACCTGCTCCTCCTCGCGAACGTCGACCACGAGGGGCAGCGCCTGGCCGCCGGCGGCACGGATCTCGTCCGCCGCGGTGTGGATCGTGCCTTCGAGTTTGGGGTGCGGTTCGTCCGTCTTGGCCGCGATCGCGATATTGGCCCCGTCCCGCGCCGCCCGCTTGGCGATGGCAAGACCGATGCCGCGCGAGGCGCCGGTGATGAACAGCGTCTTTCCCTTAAGGTTGCTCATGGTTCCTCCCCTTGTCGTTGCTTGCGGACATGACGCCGAAGTTCGCCGCCGTCAAGCCTCGGCTTCGTCGCAGCACCTGTGGAGATGCCCGGGACGAGCCCGGGCACGACGAGTTTCGGGGGAGAGGACGGTTCTGCTATCAGGCCGCGAATTGTGAGAAGTCGGGCTTGCGCTTGGCCAGAAAGGCACCGATCGCTTCGGCCACTTCGGGGCTGCGGAGCTGGGCGCCGAAGATGGCGCCTTCTTCCTTCATGCGCTCCGCGACTTCGCGGCTGGACGACTTCATGAGCTGCTTGGTGAGGCGCAATGCCGAGGGGGCGAGTGCGGTCAGGCGCTTCGCCTTCGCTTCGACATGGGCCATCAGCGCCTCCGCCGGCACCACCTCGTTGACGAAGCCGAGTTCGGCCGCCCGGGCTGCCTCGATCTGGTCGCCGAAGAGGAAGAGTTCGGCCGCCTTGCGGTGCCCGATCATGGCCGGGACGATCAGGCTGGATGCCGCTTCCGGCACCAGGCCGAGGGCCGTGAAGGGCATCGACAGTTTCGCCGTATCGGCGGCATAGACGAGGTCGCAATGCAGCAGCATGGTCATGCCGACACCGACCGCGATGCCGTTGACGGCGGCGATCAGCACCTTGGGAAAAGTCGTGATCGCGGCGAGGAAGCGCGAGACCGGGGAATCGCCGGCAAGGTCCGGCGGGTTCTGCATGAAGTCGATCAGGTCGTTGCCCGACGTAAAGGAACTGCCCGCGCCGGTGATCACCACGACGCGCACGGTCGGGTCGGCTTCGGCCGCCTTCAGGGCGTCGACGATGCCGTCGTACATGGCGAGAGTCAGGGCGTTCTTCTTGTCCGCCCGGTTCATGGTGATGGTGGTGATGCCGTCCCGGGTTTCGGTCAGGATCTGATCGGTCATTCGCGCGCACTCCTGGCAAAGCGTTGCGTGGCGGTATCGAGGAAGCGGGCAACCAGCGCCACCTCTTCCGCAGTGAAGCCTTCGACGAGCCGGCCGTTCAATTCGGCCAGCAGGGGTTTGGCCGCCGTGGCCCGGGCCTTGCCGGCCCCGGTCAGGGCCAGAAGGGTGACACGCCGGTCCTGTTCGCTCGGCCGCCGCGTGATGAACCCGGCACGTTCCAGCCGGTCGGCCAGGCCGGTCACGGCGGAAGCGTTGAGGTCAAGGCGCTCGGCGAGATCGCCCAGGGTACAATCCGGCGTCTCGGCGAGCACGAAGAGCGCGCCGAGCTGGGCCCCCGTGATGTCGAGCCGCTCCAACAGGACCTGGTCCGCCGCCTTGAACAAGGCATGGCGGGCGCGGTTCAGCAGATAGAGCAGGCGCGGCTTCTCGGCGGTCATGGCGGGCACCCTAGGCGGAATTATTTCACCTGTGAAGCATTAATTTCACATGTGAAGTTTTACGCCGCACGACGCCAATAGTGGACGCCGTCCGCCGCCGTCTCCCGCAGGATCTGGCCGCGGGTGCGCAGGCAATGCAGGTGCGCGATGCCCTCGCCCACCGCCAGCATGAGATCGGTGCCTTCGAGCTTGCGGCGGAACATCGGCCCCATCAGGTCGATGGCGTGCTTGGGCTCGTCCAGCGCTTCCATAATGGCGTCGAGCCGGCGCTGATGGCCGACGGCGAGACGGTGCAGCCGATGATGCAGGCCCCGGAACGGCTCGTTATGTGACGGCAGCACCAGGACGTCGTCCGGCACCCTGCCCTCCAGCGCTTCGAGAGAGTCGAGCCATTCGGTCAGCGGATCGCCCTCGGGATCGGTCACCCCGACGGAGACGTTGGAGGAAATCCGCGGCAGCACCTGGTCGCCCGAGATCAGCAGATGGTCGGCCGGGCACCACAGGCTGGCGTGTTCCGGCGAATGGCCGCGCCCGACCACGACTTCCCAATGGCGCCCGCCGATCGAGAGACGATCGCCGTCACAGAGCCGGCGATGGCCGAGCGGCATTTCGGTGACGCCGAGGGAGAAATTGCCGAAACCGCGCCGCTTGAAGGTTTCCAGCATCTCGGGGCTGAAACCGGCGCGGCGATAGAAATCGACCGCCTCGGCCGGCGGCTCCGGCCGGACGTCGAGGCAGAGCAGACGGGCGAGCAGGAATTCCTCCCGCGTCATCCAGAGATCGGCCGAAAAGCGCCGGACCAGGAAACCGGCCTGGCCGACGTGGTCGGGATGGAGATGGGTGACCAGCACGCGGGTGATCGGCCGTCCGCCCATCACGCCGGCGAACAGCCGGTGCCATAGTGCTTCTGTCGCCTCGCCGCGGAGCCCGGTGTCGACGACGGCGAAACCCTCGCCGTCTTCCAAGAGCCAGACATTGATGTGATCGAGACTGAAAGGCAGCGGGAAACGCGCCCAATGCACGCCCCGTGCGACTTCGACCGTCTCGCCCGGGGCGGGCGTTTCGGTGAAGGGAAAGGTCAGACCGGACACGGCGCTCGCTCCCCGAAAACTTCATTCGAATTCGTTTCGGGGAGCGAGTGTAGAGTGCTTGACGTGCGCGTCAACTTGCGCCCGGACCGGGGCGGCGACGCGACGTCAGGCGATCACGCGATCAGCAGGGCCGGCAGATCGGCGAGCAGCGAATGGCCGGCCATGACCGGGCCGAGCTGGGCGGCGGCGACGGGCAGGCGCTGTTCGGCGAAATAGCGGGCCGAGGCGATGCGGGCCTTCATGAACTTCTTGTCGACGCCCTCTTCCTTCAGCTTTTCGGCGGCCGCCAGGGCGAGGCGGGCGAGCAGCCAGCCGCCCACCACCTGACCGGCCATGTCGAGATAGACCGAAGCGGTCGCCAGCACGTCGTTCGGCTGGGTCGCGACATTGGCGAGCACCCATTCGGTCGCGTCCGAGAAGGCGGTCGCTGCGGTCGAAAGATGGCGGGCGATCACCTTGAAGTCTTCGCCCGGGGTCTTCTCCAGCGCCGGCACCACCGACTCGATCTCGGCGATCAGGCCACGCACCGTCTCACCGCCGTTGAGCGGCACCTTGCGGGTGACGAGGTCGATCGCCTGGATGCCGTTGGTGCCTTCGTAGATCGGGGCGATCCGGGAATCGCGCCAATGCTGTGCGGCGCCGGTCTCTTCGATGAAGCCCATGCCGCCGTGGATCTGGATGTTAAGCGAGGTCAGCTCCATGCCCTTGTCGGTCGACCACGACTTGGTGATCGGGGTCAGCAGGTCGGCCATGGCGCGCTCGGCCGCGCGTTCTTCCTCGGTCGCGGCGACCTTGGAGAGGTCGATCGCCAGCGCGTTCCGGCAGGCCAGCGCCCGCATGGCGTCGATCGTCGAGCGCATGGTAAAGAGCATACGGCGCACATCCGGGTGCTCGATGATGGCGCTCGGCACGCTGGCACCCAGCGCCCGGCTCTGGCGCCGCTCCTGGGCGAAGGCGAGTGCCTGCTGATAGGCGCGCTCGGAAAGGCCGAGGCCCTGCACGCCAACCGAGAGGCGGGCGTTGTTCATCATCGTGAACATCGCGTGCAGGCCGCGGTTCTCCTTGCCGATCATGTAGCCGACGCAATCGTCGTTGTCGCCGAAGGCCATGACGCAGGTGGGCGAGCCGTGAATGCCGATCTTGTGTTCGATCGAGACGCAGCGGACGTCGTTCCGCTTGCCGAGCGAGCCATCCTCGTTGATCAGGAACTTCGGCACGATGAAGCAGGAAATGCCCTTGGAGCCGGCAGGCGCGCCCGGCGTCTTGGCCAGCACCAGGTGGATGATGTTCTTCGACAGTTCATGCTCGCCGAAGGTGATGAAGATCTTCTGGCCCTTGATGCGCCAAGTGCCGTCACCGGCCGGCGTCGCCCTCGACTTGATCTCGCCGAGGTCCGAACCGGCCTGCGGCTCGGTCAGGTTCATGGTGCCGGTCCATTCGCCGGCGATCATCTTCTCGAGATAGGTCGCCTTCTGTTCCTCGGTACCATGGGCGTGGATCGCCTCGGTCGCACCCTGGTTCAGCAGCATGATCAGGCCGAAGGCCATGTTGGACGACGACCAGATTTCCGAAACCGCCACGGTCACGGTCCAGGGCAGGCTCTGGCCGCCGTAGTCGAATTCGAAAGGCACGCCCGGCCAGCCGCCTTCGGTATAGGCCTTCCAGGCGGTCTCGAACTCCGGCGGCAGGGTGACGCGGCCGTTCTCGTATTGCGCACCGACCTTGTCGCCGATCGGATTGGTCGGGGCGATCACGTCGCGGGCCAGCCGGCCGGCTTCTTCGACCACCTGCGCCACCGTCTCCGGCGTCGCATGTTCGTAGAGTTCGAAGCCCGAGATATCCTGCAGGCGGCCGATGGTCTCCAGCGTGAACATGAGTTCGCGGGTCGGGGCGGAATAGACGGTCATGAAGGGGTTCTCCGGATGGCGGGGACGTTCACGCGGGAACAATGCGCAAGAGGACAATCGGCCTGCGGTCTTACAACGCCCGCCGCATTATGCTAAGCCCGAAAAAAGCATGGTTGACCAAATGACGCCGCTGAAGACCGTGCCCGTGGTAGCGCCGGGCGCGGAGACCGTTGCGCGGGCCGCAGCCGCCTTGAAGGCGGGCCGGCTCGTCGGCCTGCCGACCGAAACCGTCTATGGACTCGCGGGCGATGCCACCTCCGACCGCGCGGTAGCCGCGATCTTCGCGGCCAAAGGCCGGCCCAGCTTCAATCCCTTGATCATCCATGTCGCGGACCATACGGGCGCCGCGGCGCTCGCCGAAATCTCGCCGTTGGCCGATCGCCTGATCGCCCGCTTCTGGCCCGGCCCCCTCACCCTGGTGCTGCCGCGAAAGCAGGATTGCCCGGTCTCCCTGCTCGCCTCCGCCGGGCTCGATACCGTGGCGCTACGGTGCCCGGCCCATCCGGTCGCCCGCGCCGTGATCGCGGCCGCCGGCCCCCTGGCCGCGCCCAGCGCGAATCCCTCCGGCCGGCTCAGCCCGACCACGGCGCAGGACGTCGCCGACTGCTTCACGCCCGACCAAGTCGCCCTGGTGATCGACGGCGGGCCGTCGCCGGTCGGAGTCGAATCGACCATCGTCGGCCTCTTCGAGGGCGGCGCCGTCATGCTCCGCCCCGGCGGCCTGCCTCGTGCCGCGATCGAGGCGGTGACCGGTCCCCTGGGCGAAGCCGGCGCCGATCAGGACGCACCGCAGAGCCCTGGGCGCCTGCTCTCCCATTATGCGCCCCGCCTGCCCGTGCGGCTCGACGCCACGGCGGTCGAGCCTGAAGAGGCCCTGCTCGCCTTCGGCGCGGGTGCACCGTCTGGCGGTGTCGCGAGCCTCAATCTGTCGCCCACGGCCGACCTCGCAGAGGCCGCGGCGAACCTGTTCTCCATGCTGCGGCGGCTGGATGCCAGCGGCGCCGCCGGTATTGCCGTGATGTCGATCCCGGGCGACGGCCTGGGCGAAGCGATCCGCGACCGCTTGGCCCGCGCCGCCGCCCCGCGCCCCC
>JAYSCC010000136.1:0-7484 GCA_041915065.1 Zavarzinia sp. | reverse complement strand
GGTCGGCCAAGGCATGGTCGATGCGGAGAGAGGCCCTGAGCCCCGCCAGCTCGCCCATCGGCTTGCCGGCGTGGACGGCGTTCAGATAGGCGATCAACCGTTCGGCGTGCCGGCGCAGGGCATGCGTATTGCCATAGACGAAGGAGATCGGGTTGTTCAACTCGTGGGCGACGCCGGCGACCAGGCGGCCGAGCGAGGCCATTTTTTCCGAATGCACCAATTGCTGCTGGGCTTCCTTCAGGCGCTCGTGGGCGGCGGCGAGGTCGCGGTAGGCGCGGCGGAGTTCGCCCAGGGGCCGGCCGACCAGGACCAGGCCGACGGCGCGCCCCCGCTGGTTGTAGCGGAGCGAGGAATTGACCGCGACCGGGAACGGTCCGTCATGGCCGGAGAGTGTCATTTCGAGGTCCGACAGGCGCTCGTGCCGGCGTGCGGCGGCCAGCAGCATTTCGACCGCCGGGCGCGAGCGCGGCTCGACCAGGTCGGCCAGGCCGGTACCGGCGAGGCCCGCGGTACGGCGGCCCAGCGCCCGTTCGGCCGCCGTGTTCACCTGCTCGATCCGGCCGCCCAGGTCGCAGACCACGAGGACGTCGGTCATCGCCGCCATCACCCCGGCGATGAAGGCCTGGGCTTCCTCGAGTTCGGTGTTCTTGCGTTCGAGTTCGACCTGCTGCGCGACGAGATCGGCATAGGTCTCATCCATCTTGCGGATGACGTCGATCCAGGCGCGCTCACCCTCCGCCTCGAAGGGCGAGGGCGGCTCCAGGGCCGTCATGCGGGGGGGCTGGGCCTCCACCACGGTCTGTCCTCCCTTGCGTCGCACTGCGCTCTGGCGGCGAGAGTGCGCCCGCAGGCGATCCGGCGCAAGCCGCGCCTCAGGCCGGGACATAGGGGGCGAGCAGGCCGGCGATCAGCGGCGCTACCCCGGCCACCGTCTCCGGCGTCACCGCTTCGCGCTGCATATAGAGGTAGGTGACCCAGCCGGTGACCAGAATCCAGATGCTGCGCGAGAGCGCCAGCGTATCCGGCACGGCTGGACCGGCAGGCCGCAAGGTCGCGGCGAGCTGGCGGTCCATGGCGGCGACGCAGTCGGCGTGGAGGGCGGCGAATGCCTCCGCCACCCTGGCGTCGCGACGCAGGATGGCGCTCTGGTCGGGGAAGAAGAAGCGGTAGTCGCACAGGATGGGCGCCACTTCCGCGAGCTGGCGGTGCAGCAGGTCCATGCCGGTCTCGGCGAACTCGGGCGTCACGAAGAGCGGGCGAACCAGCGCGTCGACATGCTGGAACAGGTGCCAGAGCACGTCTTCGCGATTGCGGAAATGGTAGTAGAGGCTGCCGGTCGAGACGCCGCAGGCTTCCGCGATCCAATTGGTGGTGACCGGCGTGTAGCCGTGACTGTTGAACAGGTCGAGCGCGACGCTGGCGACCTTGTCGCGTGTCAGTTGGGACCGTCTTTGTCGCGGCCTCGTTGTCGTCGTCACCTGGCGTTCCCCCGGCCCACAAGGACTCGGTGAAGAGTAAAGCAGCATTCCCGGTCCGGCGGCAACGGTTCGGGGGCGCTGGAAAAGATCGCCCCGGCCGGTGCAGACACCGGGCCGGGGCAGGCGGCACGTCCGAAGGTGGGGGCTCGGATGTGCGGGTTTCGCGATCAGAAGCTGTAGGTCACGTTGAGGCCGACGAAGTCGCGGTCGATATAGGGGTTGCGCGAACCGCCGCCACCGCCGCCGCCACCGAAGCTCTTGAAGTAGTTCACACTCATCGACCAATGCTCGAGATAGTCGAACTTCACCGCGAAGTTGAGCGAGGTCACGCTCTTGGTGAAGCCGGGCGTCGGGGCCGGGGTCGAACCGAACAGGCCGTGGGCGAAGCCGATCGAGGGGGTCATGGTGACGCCGTCGAGCACGTTCGGATAATCCCAGAAGATCAGGCCCTGCACGCCGCCGGACCATTGGGTCGGCTTCTTCCAGGTCGCCGGGAAATAGTCGCCGAGGCTGGTCGCCGCAATCGGTCCGGTGACCTGTAGGCCGCCGACGTTGAGCGGTCGGGTCTCGAAGCCGCTGAAGCCGTTCTGGCCATAGGCGGCATATTGGGTGCCCTTGTTGAGGTCGACATAGAGGGCACCGAACTCGACCAGGGCGAAGAGCTGGTTGGCCCCTAGCAACTGGGTAACCCAGTCGGTGCCACCCAGGATCTTCATGAAGCGCACCGCCGCCTGCCAGACGTCGTGACGCTCGTCGAGGCGGACGACGTTGTCTGGATTGTAGCTGTTGACGCTCGGCGTGAAGCCCGTCTCGACCTGCGGTGCGATCTGCGGATTGGGCACGCAGAGGGCCGGGGTGATGCAGATCGGCGTCTTGGCCCGGGCCGCCTGGTCGATCGGCACGCCGCCGGCGGCGTCGTAGAGTGCCACCAGGAAGGCCGGCTCCGAGATCCAGATCGGCACGTCGTGTTTGTAGCTGACTTCGGCATTGATCGCGACCGCGAGCGGATCATAGGTCGTGTTGAAGGCGAAGCCGAGCATCTGCAGATCGGTCGGGTAATAGAGATAGAGGTTGCTGTTCTCGAGGTTGGTCAGCACCGTCGAGCGCGGCGAGGTGCCGAAGGACGGATTGATCAGGGCGCCGCTGATCGGGTTGGTCAGGGCGCCGGCGAGATCGGTGATCGGCCCGCCCAGCAGGCCGGACAGGGCCGAGGTCAGGGCGTTGAGCTGGTCGATGCCGAGCTGGTCCAGCAGCCCCTGGACGAGCGGCACGGGCAGGGCGGCCAGATTGGCCTGGCCGGTGCCCGCGGCATATTGCTTCGGCCCGGTGGCATAGAGCGACGGTAGGCGCGAGGTATAGTTCGCATAGTAGAGCTGGAACTCGGTGTTGTTCAGCTCGGGCGAGAAATAGCGTAGCGACACGCCCCAGTCGTGATTGTTCTCCTTGTCCTGGGTGATGATCGGGGCGTTGACCGCGATCATCTGCCGGGTCGGGTCGTCGAAATCGGTCGGCGTCAGGCCGGTGCCCGTCGTGTAACTCCGCGAGTCCATCGGATCGGTGAAGCTCGAGGAATATTTGACGCCGTCGCAGAAATTGTCGGTGAAGGAGAAGAAGCTGCCGCAGGCGTCGAGCTTGAAGGGCTTGAAGGCGAGCTGGTAGAAGGCCTCGACCGAGAGCGTGTCGGTGATCTGCAGGCTGGCGTCGATCAGGGGCACCGGGATCAGCGCGTCCTTCAGCTCGGCGCCGGGGACGCGGATCTTGGCGGCGTCGATCGGGTTGATCACCGAGATGCCGTTGATGGTGAACAGCGCCTCGCCCCAGTTCAAGATCTGGTTGCCGGCCGAGAGCGTCAGCGTCATGCCGCCGACGTCGTAATTGGCCTTGATATAGGCGTCGAGCAGGTCGACGCCCCATTCCGCCTTCTTCTTGGCGCTGGGCTGGTAGCGGCCGCTGGTATAGACGCGGTCCTGTTCCTGGAAATCGGCCAGGTGGTTTTCCGCGGCGACCGAATCGAAGAAGGCCGCACCGCGGACATACATCGAGTAGTTCCGCCACTTCAGCGACAGTTCGGCCTTGGCGTTGCTGATCTGGCTGATGAGGTCGTATTTGTTGAAATTCAGGTTGCCGTCGTCGTTGCCGGCGGAGATCAGCCCACCGCCGTAATAGTAGCCGTAGTTGCGCGGGTCGCGGTCGGCCATGCGCAGCTGGGCGCCGGTCGAGAGCGACATGATGACCGACCCCGTCACTTCTTCGCCGATCTCGAAATCATAGGCGAGGGCGGTGGCCGAGACGCCGAGCGCGCAGGCCGCCGTCAGGAGGGCGGTGGACCGCCCTCCGAACTTGAACTTCCTCATGGTGTCCCCCCCGTTCGTATGCGCTCAGCGCGTCCCCAGGCGGCGGATGGCATCTGGCGTGAACATCGAGGGATCGACATCCTTGACGTTCCAGTCGAGCATCTTCTCTTCGCCCTTGAGGCCGAACACGACATAGCGGCCCGACTGCAGATCGTAGGTGACTTCGGTCACCGAGGAGCACAGCGGAATGTCGTAATAGTTGACCAGCGGACCTTCCTGGTTACGCCAGAGCTGGCCGCGGCCGTCGTAGAGGTCGGCGGCGACGAGATTCCAGCTGTCCTCGTCGAGGTAGAAGGTGCGGCGGCCGTAGACGTGGCGCATGCCGTCTTTCAGCTTGGCATCGACGACCCAGACCCGGTGCAACTCATAGCGTTGCAGGTCGGGATTGAGGGTGTTGGCGGTCAGCAATTCCTTGTAGGAATGCTTGTCCGACATCAGCTCGTAGGCATTGTAGCCGATGTATTTCTCGGCCATCGGTTTCAGCTCGAAGGTGTAGCGGTCGGTGGCACCGTTATACATGTCGAACTGGTCGGTGGTGGCGAGACCGTCCGAATTGATCAGCGGGTTGTCGTAGGCGAGCTCGGGCGCGCGCAGCACGCGCCTTGTGCCCGGGTTGTACTGCCAGGCCTGGCGCGGCAGTTCCTTGGCGTTGATGGTATCGAGCACCAGGATGATCGAGCCGGCGAGGCGCGACGGCGCCGTCGTGATGTTCAGATAGGAGATCGCGATATTGTTGAGCTGCTTGATGTCCGAAACGTCGCCGATCTGTGAAAGGCCGGGGCCGGAATAGTGGATGATGCCCTCGTCCTGCGTCTTGTAGAGCAGGAAGCTGCCGTCGCGGTTGACCGCGGCACCGCCGAAATAGCGCCGGAACTTGAAGCCGCGGTAGCGCAGCCGATGGTTCCAGATCGCCTCGACGCCGGACTTCGGAATCGGGAAGGGCACGCCCAGGATGGCGTCGTTCAGGCCATTCTGGTCTTCCGTCATGGTCGCCGTGGCGGCGTTCTTCTTGGTCGCCTCGTAGACCCGCTCCGGCAGGGCGCAGGAACGCCGGGTCTGGTAGACGTTCATCTTGTAGCTCGGATAGAGCTTCAACATGGCGATCTGGCCGGCCGTCAGCTTGGCCGCATATTGATCGACGTTCTTGCCCGTGATGGTGAATTTGATCTGGTCGGAGGGGAAGGGGCTCGGCGGGTGCATGCCCGGCGTATAGCCGGCCGGGGGCGAGGTGATGCCACCGTCATAGGCCGGGATGGAACCGTCGGCATTTCCCGCCTTGGTCGCCCCGGTCATGGTCAGATCCTTGCCCAGACGGTCCGCTTCCGCCTGCGGCACCTTCGCTTGCGCGAGGCTCACGCCCGCCGCTGCGATGACGAGCCCTGCCGCAAATGCCGTGATCCCCTTCATTCCCGCTCCCTCTTTCTCTCTCTTTGATTGTTGTAATTTTAGAGGTTCTGCCGACGATCGACGGGGCACGGCGCTGCGGCAGCCGCGGCGTGGCCGGGCTGCCGTTTCGCATCGGGATACGCTCCCGCTCTGTCGCTGTCGGGGTGACCTCACGGTTCCGCGCGTTTGCCGCGTCGGCCGGCCGGTCGTTCTCTCCTCCGCCGTCTTTTTTGAATGGATAACAGCGAAGGCCGGCTGCCATCTTTCATAGGGCTGAACCGAGTTTTTCATATTTCTGGCGAGCGGCCTTTCTTTCCCGTATCTTGCGGTATAGCGGCGGCGCAAAGACCGCCGGGGGGAAATTGGGGGGAAGGGCATGCTGGACGTTTTTCGCCAGGATTTTGCCTATACGCGGGAACTGATCGGCATCGACCCTGAATCGAGTTACGAGATCGCCGGCGACAGGCCGATGAAGATCGGCCATTGGCGCCGGCATGTCGGCATCCTGGACATGCAGCCGCTGCGCCATCCGACCGTGGTCGTGCTGCTGGGCGGCAAGGCCGGGGCGCGCTACCGCGAGGGCGACCGCTGGTCGGAGCGCGACGCCGCCCCGGGCTCGACCCAATTCATCCCGGCCGCCCAGCGCATCGTCTGGCGGATCGACGGCGAACTCGACATGCTCTCCGTGCAGTTCGTGCCCAAGGCATGCGCGCTGGGTCCCGGTGCCGGTGAAGCGCTGATGGCGGACCTGCGCTTCGCGGTGCCGGATCCGCTCTCGCTCGGCCTCGGCCTCGCCATCATCGACGAGCTGGAAGGGGGCGCCGAGCGGGCCTCGAACGGTCATGTCGAGACCCTGATCGAAGCCCTGTGCAGCCATCTCGAGGCCAAGGCGTTGCGCCGTGCACCATTACAGCAGCCGTCAAACGGCCAGCAGTCGCTGCGCCGTTCGGCCCTGTTCGAATTCGTCGACCAGAACTTGGACCGCACGATCGAGATCGAGGAAATCGCCCGGCTGTTCGCGGTCAGTCCGTCCTATGTTTTCCGTTTCTTCCGCAGCGAATTCGGCATGACGCCCCATGCCTATATCACCAGCCGGCGGATCAGGCGGGCCTGCGAACTGCTGCAGACGACGCGGACCCAGCTTGCCGAACTGGCCGATCAGGTCGGCTTCGCCAGCCAGAGCCATTTCTCGATCGTGTTCAAGCGCCACCTGGGCGAGACGCCCCAGCGCTATCGCCAGCGGGTGATGAGTCAGGACGGCCGGCGCGCCGCCGCGAAACCATAGAGCCGGGCCTCGATCCCGGCGACGCAATCGGTCATGGCGGCGAGCAGGGGGGTGGCGTCATCGTCGGCCCCGCCGCGCTCGCCCACTCCCGTGCGGGAGAGCGAGATGGCGGCGATCACCCGTCCCGTGGCGTCATGCACCGGCACGGCGAGGCAGCGCACGTTGTCGGCCATTTCGGCATCGTCCACGGCGTGGCCCTGGCGCGCCACCACCGCAAGCTCGGCGCGCAGTGCCGCCGGGTCGGTCAGCGTCGTCGGGGTCAGGGGCACGAAGGGGCCGGCGGCCAGATAGCGTTCGCGCACCGGGGCGTCGAGCCCGGCCAGCAGGACTTTGCCGATCCCCGTGCAATAGGCTTCGAGCTGCATCAGCTCGCGAGTGAAGACGGGCGGGCCGCCGCCCTGTTCCTTCACCAGATAGGTCACCATGTCGGCTTCGAGGATGCCCAGATGGGCCGTCCGCTTTTCCGCCCGGGCGAGGCGGCGGAGCAGGGGGCGGGAGGCCTGGATCAAGGCGCTGCGGCGATCCGGCACGGCCTCGACCAAGGCCATGCCGGCGACGTAATGGCCGCGCGCGCCGCGCATCAGCAGGCCCTGGCGGACGAAGGCCGCGACCATGCGGTGCGCCGTCGACAGCGGCAGGTCGAGGCGGGCGGCCAAGGCCGCCAGGGAGCTGCGCCCCCGGTCCTTCAGCACCAGCGTGAAGAGCGCCAATGCGCGGTCGACGGCCTGGGAGCCGTTCTCTGAGCCAGAATTCATTTTCTCATCATATGAGCGGACGGAAGGTCCGTAAATTGCCGATCGCAGGGGCCCGGCCTAATCATCCCGGTGTCGCCGCGGCCCGCCGGGTCGGGCACGACGTTCGGGAGGAAACAGATGAGCGAGAAGATCAAGGTCGCGATCATCGGCTCGGGCAATATCGGCACCGACCTGATGATCAAGATCATGCGTTATTCCAAGGTTCTGGAGATGGGTGCCTTCGTCG
>JAYSCC010000135.1:0-7498 GCA_041915065.1 Zavarzinia sp. | reverse complement strand
CAGCATGCTCTATGCCGTCTATCATGCGGTCCCCATGGTCGAGGCCGGGCTGTTCGGGTTGAAGGCGGCGGTGCTGGCGATCGTCGTCCAGGCGGTCGTACGGATCGGCCGCCGTGCCCTCAAGGGGCGGGCGGCGCCATGGGTCGCCCTCGCCGCCCTGATCGCCCTGCAGGTCCTCCGGGTGCCGTTTCCGGCCGTCGTGCTGGCGGCGGGGCTGATCGGCTGGGCCGCCGGCCGCTGGCGGCCGGGGCTTTTTGCCGCGACCGGCCATGGCGCCGCGACGGCCGCCTCAGATAGCGGCGGCGTAATCGACGGCATGTTCGGGCGCGGCGAACTGCGCCACGCCGATCCGTCGCTGGCCCGCGCGGTGCGCGTGCTGGCGCTCTGGCTGCCGCTCTGGCTCGGGCCGGTGGCGGCGCTCTGGTTGTTCGCCGGGGCGGGCAGCGTGTGGAGCCAGATCGGCGGCTTCTTCAGCGCGATGGCGGTGGTCACCTTCGGCGGCGCCTATGCCGTGCTCGCCTATGTCGCCCAAGCCGCCGTCGGCGTCTACGGCTGGCTGGTTCCCGGCCAGATGATGGACGGCCTCGGCCTGGCCGAGACGACGCCGGGGCCGCTCGTCATGGTGCTGCAGTTCGTCGGCTTTCTCGCCGCCTATCGGTTGCCGGGCAGCCTCGACCCCCTGCTGGCAGGTGCGCTCGGCGCGCTGCTGACCACCTGGGTCACCTTTGCGCCCTGCTTCCTCTGGATCTTCCTGGGAGCCCCCTTCGTCGAGGCCCTGCGCAACAATCGGGCGGTCGCCTCGGCGCTGGCGGCGATCGCCGCCGCCGTGGTCGGCGTCATCGTCAACCTGGCGCTCTGGTTCGCGTTTCATGTGATCTTCCGCGAGGTCGGGCGTTTCACCGTGCTCGGTGTGGGCCCGGATCTGCCCGTGCTCGCGTCGATCGACTGGCGGGCGGCCTTGCTCGCGGCCCTGGCGCTGGCTGTCGTGCTGCGCTTCAGGGCGGGTATGGTGCCGGTGCTGGCCGGCAGCGTCCTCGCGGGGGTCGCGCTGGCGGCCGTGTGAGGCGGTCCCCGGGCGGGTACCGCGCCGTCAGGCCACGGCGGCGATCCTGGGCACGACCTTGTTGCGGCCGGCCTGCTTGGCAGCGTAGAGCGCCTTGTCGCCGCTCGCGATCAGGGTTTCCGACGTGTCGCCATCCTCCGGCAGGGTGGCGACCCCGATCGACAGCGTGATCTGGCCGATATCCTTGCCGCGGAAGACGAGGCGGCTCTCCGCCATGGCGAGGCGGAGCTGTTCGGCCCGCTGGAGGGCGGTCGCCTGGGTCGTGCCCGGCAGGATCACGGTGAATTCCTCGCCGCCGTAACGGCAGGCGATGTCGCCCTCGCGGAACCGGGTGGCGAGCAGGCGGCCGATCTCGGCCAGGACGAAGTCACCCGCCTCGTGGCCCAGGGTGTCGTTCAGCCGCTTGAAATGGTCGGCGTCGACCATCAGGACAGAGAGCGGCGTCCGGTCGCGGCGCGCCCGGGCGACCTCGATCTCGATCGCCTCTTCGAGGTAGCGGCGGTTGAACAGGCCGGTCAGCGCATCGCGGATCGACTGTTCGCGCAGGTCGTCGCGGAGCTGCAGGTTGGCCAGGGCGAGCGAGATGGTCTCGGTCAGCATGTTCAGGTCGCGGTCGGCGGGATCGACCGAGGCTTCGAGGTAGAGCAGGCCGACGATCTTTTCCTGCGCCACCAGGGGCAGGCAGGCATAGTGGCAGGGCCTTCCGCCATTATGCGCGCAGACCAGTTCGGCCCCGCTCTCGTCGACGATATGGGCCTGGCCGCGGCGGAGCGCCCAGCAATCGTCCGTGCCGAAGGATGCGGGAATGCCGGCCGCATTACCGCCCCAGAGCCCCAGGCGCCTGAGCTCGGGCCTTCCGGGCTCCATCAGATAGAAGGCGCCGGTCACGCCGGACAGGATCTGCGGCAGGAAGCACTCCAGGGTGGCGGCGAATTCCCCGATGTCCCGGCAGCAGGGCAGGCGCTGCGCCATCCGGCTGACCAGGTCCATGCGGCGGCGTCGGTCGTCGAGGTCGCGGCTCGCCTCGGCCAGGCGAGCCTCGACGGCGCGGCGTTCCGAGACGTCGCGTGCGGTGGCGACGAAGGCCCGCTCTGCCGGGATGTAGCGGATCGAATTCTCGAGCCAGACGTAGTGGCCCTTGCGATGGCGGACCCGGACCGTGACGCCGCCCCGCCCGGTGGTCGCGACGGCCTTCATGGCCGCGAGAAGCTCCGGCAGGTCGTCGGGATGGATCAGCCCGTTGAAGGGCCGGGCCACGATCTGGCCGGGCTCGAAACCGAGGATGTCGGTGCAGGAGGGTGAGGCATAGGTCGGCTGACCGTCGGCGCCGAGCTTCAACACGAGGTCGGAGGCATTCTCGGCGAGCAAGCGGTAGCTCGCCTCGCTGGCGGCGACGGACTGCTCCGCCTGGCCGCGCTGCCGGGCCTGGCGAGTCATCGCGACGCCGATCGCCGCGAGGGCCAGCGACACGGCGAGGGTGATCGCCGCGCTCTGCCAGGCGGCGGCGCGCCAGTTCGCCAGCGCCTCGTCTGTCGAGAGGGCGACGATGACGACCAGCGGAAAGCCGTCGACCCGGCGGTAGGACAGGAAGCGACGGATGCCGTCGATGCTGGAGACGGTTTCGGCGCTGCCGCTCGGCGACTGGGGAAGGTAGTCCCGGAACACCGGGCCGTTTGCCAGGCTCTTGCCGAGGGTCGCTTCCTCGAAGGGCTTGCGCATGAGGATGGGGCCGTCGTCCCGCGCCAGGGTGATCACGCCCTGGGCGCCGACGTCGAAGCGGTCGTAGAAGTTCTTGAAGAAGTCGAGCGAGATCGAGGCCAGGACGACGCCGTTGAAGCTGCCGTCCGGCTTGTTCAGGCGCCGGGTGATCGTGATGATCCAGTTGCCCGAAGTCTTGCTGCGGACCGCTTCGCCGACATGGAGGCTGATCTCGGCATGGCTCCGGTGGTAGACGAAATAGGCCCGGTCACCGTAGTTGAAGCGCGGCTGCGGGTCCGGCACCGAGGTGACTACGGGATCGCCCCGCTCGTCCATGATGAAGAGCCCCTGGAGGAGGGGGAAGCCGGCGGTGCGGGCGACCATGGCAGCGCGCAGCTTCTGGAGGCCGGCATCGTCCAGCCTATTGCCGTCGCCGTAGCGGTCGGCGACGTCGCGCAGGACGGCATCGGTGATCTGCAGCGTGTCCGCCGCCTGCTGGGCGAGTGAGCCCGCGAGGTTGGCGGTCTCGCGGTAGACCGCCTCGATCCGGCTGTTCCGGGTAGTCCACAGGCGCGATCCCTCTAGCGCGACCAGCGACAGGCAGGCCAGGGCGACGAAGGCGATCGAGCGCAGGTAGAGCGGCGCATGGCCGCGAACACGGGATCCAGGCATGGCAGCAGTCCGAGCGAGACCGGGCCCGATGGCGGACCCGGTCTCACGATGCACCCGATCCGTTTAAGAGCATCTAAACGGCCGGGTTCGACTAAGGGAGGGGGCGCGCGATGGGGAAGTGCCGGAACGGCTTCAGCGCGGGATTGCCCGCCTGAGACAGGCCATCTGCATCCAGGCGCCGCTGCCGGTGACCGCGGCACCCATGAGCGAACAGGCGATCTGTCAGCCCGCCGAGGGCAGCATCAGCGTGGAGAGACCATGAACGGTGCTGTAGCCCGCGATGGCTGCCGGCACTGCAAACATCAGGGCGATGGCGATCTGGAGCCAGTTGGGACGAACGGTGGCGACGAGCCATTGCCCGGCGGCGAGCGTGATGCCGCCGGTGATGCTGCCGAGCAGGACGGCCGGAACCAGGCCGGTGCCTTGGTCGAAGGTCCAGAGGCCGGCGGTCGTACCGGCGAACAGGGGGAGCGCAAAGCGGGCAAGGCTGAGCAGCAGCCAGCAGAGGAAGAGGGAGCCTGCGAGCGAGCTGATGATGCCGAGCGCAATCATGGCGGTGGCCTCCGTGCAAAGGTCGGACGGTTGCGCCAGCCACCACCTTCCACGGCGCAGGTCGAAGAATACCAAGTCCGGAACTGAGCGGGAACATATGCCCATCGGCACGACGATCCGCATTGCCGTGAAACCGTATTCCCGGCTTTACGGCAAATCGGCACTACGGAAAGACGGCGCTCAGGCGCCCTTCGGGGTGCGCCAGACCGGGATGCCGGCCATCCGGGCCTTGTCGGCGAGATTGTCCTGGATGCCGCTGCCGGGAAAGACCAGGACCCCGATCGGCAGTTCGGCCAGCATGGCGTCGTTCCGCTTGAACGGGGCAGCTTTGGCGTGCCTGGTCCAGTCGGGCCGGAAGGCGATCTGCGTGACCTTGCGGGTGTCGGCCCAGCGGGCGGCGATATGTTCGGCGCCCTTGGGCGAGCCGCCGTGCAGCAGGACCATGTCGGGGTGGCGGGCGTGGACCTTGTCGAGCCGGTCCCAGATCGTGCGGTGGTCGTTGTAGTCGAGCCCGCCGGTGACGGCGATCTTCGGGCCCTTCGGCAGGAGAACCGTGGTGTCGGCCCGGTGCTTGGCGGCCAGGAAATCCCGGCTGTCGATCATGCTGGCGGTCATCATGGTGCGGTTGACCTTGGAGCCGGTGCGGGGGCGCCAGATCGATCCCGTGTGGCGCTCGAAATGGTCGGCGGCCTGGTCGCGGAAGAATTCCATGCCGTTCCGCCGTTCGATCAGCGTGATGCCCTCGGCGGTCAGGCGTTCCAGTTCGACGGAGCGGACTTCGGAGCCGTCCTGTTCCCGCTGGCTGCGGCGCTGTTCCTGCTCGTTGCCGTCGAGATCCCGTTCGATGCGGTCGATCGCGCGATGGAACAGGTTCACGGTGGCCCAGAGCAAGTCGTCGAGATCGGCTTCGAGGCGAGTATCGCGCAGGCTGGCGATCAGGGCGTCGAAAATGTCGGCGACGGCGCCGGAGACGATGCGGGCCTCGGGCAGGAGCCTCGGGTCGGGTTCGTCCTCGAAGGGCCGGTGGCCGTAGAGTTGGAGTTCGGTCAGCAGGTATGCGGTGGGCGAGGCGCCGTGCGCTTCGTAACCGGTGTCGTCATGGATCCTCATAGAGTGCCTCCTTCGGCGGCTCGGCCGCGTCCGTCGCGGCCTTCATGGCGACGGAAGACGGCGGGCGGGCCGGGACCGCACCGCCGGGGCGTAGCCTGGCGGCCGGAGCGCAGCGGAGGATGGCGAAGGGGGCGGCTATTTTGCCTGGCGATGCAAAGGCGGGGTACCCGCCGACGGAAAATAGCCGCGCCCCGCCATTGCGGTGCCGGTCCGTTTGCCGTCCCGATCGCCTCTGAAGAAGGCCGGGGTGCGGCCCTCTGCCGGTGGGGGAGGCATTGATGATCCGATGCCGAGACGGGAAGCGTGCCCTATCGCCGCCTCAGCCGCAGGGCCGGTTGGCGGATGAGAAAACGGAGAACGTCTTCCGGTGTGAGCTGGGGCCGGAGGGCTGACCGGAGCCTGTCGCCCCCGAAGGTGCAGAGGTCTTCGTTTAAATCCCCGAGGCTGGGGGTGAGCGGAAGCGCTTCGATCCCCGCATCCTGTGCCCGGGTGACCAGTTGGTCTCGTGCCGTGAGACCGGCGGCATCATTGTCATGGGCGATATAGAGGCGGCGAAGGGTCGGCGGCAGGATCAGGCTGGCGAGATGCGCGGCCGAGAGGGCCGCGACCATCGGCATCGTCGGCAGGGCAATGCGCAGCGAGAGCACCGTCTCGATGCCTTCGCCCGTGGCCATGACGTCCCTCGGCATGCCGAACCGCACGCCATTGCCGAGCAGATGGCCCAGGGCCCGTCGTGGGGTCGCGATCGCAGCCTTGCTGTCGCCTGCCGGATCGAGCCAGGTGCGGTGAACGCCGGTAATCCTGCCGTCGAGATCGGTGACGGCGGCGATCATGGCGGGACCGGCCTGGCGCAGCGATGTTCCGGCCACCCGATAGTAACATGACGGGTGGTAGCGGAGCGCGGCGGTTTCGTGCAGAGCCGTGATCCCGCGGTTACGGAGATACGTTTCCACGATTGTGCCCACAATCGGCTTTGCCATGGTGAACAGTCGGCGGGGCGCGTCGGTCGAACGGCGGGGTATGCCCGCCGGTGGTAGGTGTCCCGGTACGGCCGGGCGAGGATTCCCGAGGAACCGCCGCGCCTCTTCGATCACGTTGCGGAAATCCCGAAGACCGCAGGCTTCCCGGATGATGTCGAGCAGGTCGCCGTGCTCGCCCGTGGCGGCATCTGTCCATCTGCCCATCGCCCCCTTGCCGGTGGCCGGCCCGGTCAGGCGGACGAAGAGCGAGCGGCCGGGCGTGTTGCGGGCATCCCCTACCAGCCAATAGCGCCCCTCGCGATGGCCGGCGGAGAGATAGTGCCGGCAGACGGCTTCGGCATCGCGGGCAAGCCGCGATGCAAGTTCGGTGGCGTTTTGCATGATGATGCTTCCGACGAAGAAGGGGCTCACCGTTGCCGGCGAGCCCCTGTCCCCATGTCTGGTGCCGGCTATTCTGCAGCAATCGCAGAGGTCTCATCGTCTGTGAGGTTGTCGCCAATCGCCACGGCCGTTCCATTGTCCACAGGTGCCGTTTCTTCACCCGCAGGGAGGTCCTGCATGCGCAGCGGTTCCGGCAGCCAGCCGGTGCCGGCCAGCAGGCGTTCGGCTTCGCGCGCCATGTCGGTTTTCTTCAGGTGGTCGATCAACTGGGCGGACTGCTCGCCCTTGGCCTCGCGTACCGCGTCCAGGATGCGGCGCTTCGAGACCCGGCCCAGGTAGTTGTCCACCGTGGGCGCCCAACCGGCCTCGGCCATGTCGAGTCCGACCGCCCGCGCCAGCCGGTCGGCCTGGGCGAGACGGCGGGCGACCCCTTGCGCGGTGACGGAGCCGCCGTAGCGATCGGCCTTGGCGTAGAGCGCGTTCACGCCCCGCGAGAGGCAGTGTGCGAGCAACGCCAGCCGGCTGGCATCGTCGAGCGTGTCCAGCCGATCCCACAGGGCCCGGTCGTCGTCGATCGGCAGTTCCGCCTTCCAGGCCTCATGGCGCTCGTCGATGGACCTCGCGGCGGTGCTGTCCTTCAGGTCGCTGGACTGCACCGGCAGATAGACCTCGCGGACCGAGGCCTCCAGGCAGGCGGTGTGTCCGCCGTAGCCGAAACTATCGACGGCCAACTTGTGCAGGAGGGCGGTCAGTGCCGCATGCGGACTGTTCGCCACGGCGTCCTGCAGGGCCAGGGTGCGATGCGCGGTCAGTTCGACGACGAGCCGATCGGGCAGGGGCTTGAGGACGTCCTCTTCTTCCTCGTCCGGATCGGCGGGGACGCCGGCAACGGTGATGGCGGGGGCCTGCCGGATGTCTTCCGGCGCCGGCTCGCCATCTTCAGCGGTCGGGGTGTCGGGCTCGAGTGGCTCCTCATCCTCCGGGCGGACATAGCCGCGATCGACGATCAGGCTGCCGTCGCCGGCGATGCTGATGAATACAC
>JAYSCC010000134.1:0-7558 GCA_041915065.1 Zavarzinia sp. | reverse complement strand
GGCAGCCCGCTCCCTCGCCGATACCGACAATGCCATGAGCGTCGCGGTCGGCGGCCAGGCGGTGGCGCCGCGCACCACCACCTATTCGATCCGTCCGACGATCGACCAGGTGAGCGCCGGGCTCCGGCTCGAGAATACCGGCGAAGGTCCGGTCTGGTACACCGGCACGGTGATCGGCGTGCCCGCCAAGGATCAGCCGGCGGGTGGCAACGGCATGGAGGTGGAGCGCCGCTTCTTCACCATGGACGGCAAGCCGATCAACCCGAAGGCACTGCCCCAGGGGACCCAGATGGTCGCGGTCATCGCCGGCCGCACCACCTCGGGCCTGGACAACCAGCTCATGGTGATCGACCTGCTGCCGGCCGGCTTCGAGGTCGAAAATCCGCGTCTGGTCGGTTCGACCACGGCGGACGAGCTGGGCTGGCTGCCGGACATGACGCTGCCGCTCTACAGCGAATCCCTGGACGACCGCTATGTCGCCGCCTTCGACACCAGCGGCAAGCAGGAGTTCGCGGTCGCCTATATCGTGCGCGCGGTGACGCCGGGTACCTATCGGATCCCGGCCGTCAATGTCGAGGATATGTATCGCCCCGACTACCGCGCCCATTCCGCCATGGGCACGGTCACGGTGGTCCCGGTCGAGTGACCGGGACCGTCATCCTCCACCGTCATGGCCGGACTCATCCCCCGGCTGTCCGGTAGAGGAAATCGGATAGCAACGTTGCTGATTACGGCACCACTCGCGATCGTCATCGCCGGGCTCGACCCGGCGATCCACGTCTCTCCGCCCGGCTCGGTGTTCTCGTGGATGGCCGTGTCAAGCACGGCCATGACGATAGAGGCGTGTTTCCCGGTCGACGCCCTGGTGCCATCACGCCCGTCTCTGGGCAGCCTCAATGATTTTCGGCTCGACCGGACGCCCGTGGGCGTGTCCGAGGCATGGCCACGGGACGCAGGGACACCGCCCGCTCAGGCGTTGAACGGCTTGACGGTGTGGCCGTGGTTCAGGGGGCCGTGGCCGGCGCCGAAGCCGGGCGCGGTGGCGAGCGCCGCACGGACATAGGCACGGGCGCGGCGCACCGCCGGGATCAGCTCCATGCCCTGGGCGAGGCCGGTCGCGATCGCCGAGGCGAGGGTGCAGCCGGTGCCATGGGTGCTGCGCGTCTCGATCCTCGGATCGTCGAAATAGACCAGGCCGTCGGCGGTGACGAGAACGTCGCGGAGCAGGGTCCCGGTCAGGTGCCCGCCCTTCAGCAGCACGGCCTTGGGGCCGAGGGACAGGAGGTCGAAGGCCGCCTGGTCCATCTCGTCGATGCCGGTGACCGGCCGGCCTAGCAGGGTCGAGGCTTCGGGCAGGTTGGGCGTGATCACACTGGCGCGCGGGATCAGTTTCTCGCGCAGGGTCTGCACCGTTTCCTCGGCGGCGAGGCGGGTGCCGCCCTTGGCCACCATGACCGGATCGACCACCAGGATCTCGGGCGCGCTCGGCCGGTCGAGGCCGGCCAGCACCGCCTCGATCACGGCAGTCGAATGCAGCATCCCGGTCTTCACCACTTCGGCGCCGATGTCGTCCAGGCAATCGACCATCTGGGCGGTGATCACCGCGGGCTCGATCTCGGCGATGCCGTGGACGCCCAGGGTGTTCTGCACCGTGATCGCGGTGATCGCGGTCATGGCGTAGCCGCCCAGCGCGGTGACCGTCTTGATGTCGGCCTGGATGCCGGCGCCGCCGCCCGAATCCGATCCGGCGACGATCAGCACCCGACCCTTGTAGACCTTGGCTTGCTTTTTCATGCCGCTGCCCGTTCCAACGCCTGAACCACTTCCGCGACTGCGCCCTCGACCAGGTTCTGGTCCTCGCCTTCGGCCATCACCCGGATCACCGGCTCGGTGCCGGATTTCCGGATCAGCAGCCGGCCCGAGGTGGCGAGGCGGTCCTCGACCGCGGCGATCGCCGCCTTCACGCCCGGATCTTCGAGCGGATGGGCGCCGCCATTGGCAAAGCGGACGTTGCGCAGCACCTGGGGCAGGGGCTGGAAGCGCCGGCACACTTCGGAAGCCGGCCGCCCCGCCTGCACCACCATGGCGAGGACCTGAAGGGCGGCGATCAGCCCGTCCCCGGTGGTGGCGAAATCGGACAGGATGATGTGGCCGGACTGTTCGCCGCCCACGTTATAACCCGCCTCGCGCATCCGCTCGACGACATAGCGGTCACCCACGGCGGTGCGCGCCAAGCTGAGGCCAAAACGTGCCAGATGCCGTTCTAGCCCGAGGTTGGACATCACGGTCGCGACGATGCCGCCGCCGCGCAGGCGCTCGGTCGCATGGAAATGCTCGGCGACCACGGCCATCAACTGGTCGCCGTCGACCACTTGGCCGGTTTCGTCGACCAGGATCAGGCGGTCGGCATCGCCGTCGAGGGCGATGCCGATATGGGCGTCATGGGCGAGCACCGACTGGCGCAGGGCCTTCACATGGGTCGAGCCGACTTCCTTGTTGATGTTGAAGCCGTCGGGGTTGACACCGATCGAGACGACTTCGGCGCCCAGCTCCCACAGCACGGTGGGCGCCACCTTGTAGGCGGCGCCATTGGCGCAATCGACCACGATCTTCAAGCCGTCCAGCTTCATGCCGCGTGGGAAGGTCGCCTTGGCGAATTCGATGTAGCGGCCGGCGGCGTCGGACAGGCGTTGCGCCCGGCCCAGGGCCTGGGGCTCGGCCCTGGTGACGTCGCCCGCCTCGATGCGGCGCTCGATCTCGGCCTCGACCTCGTCCGAGAGCTTGTAGCCGTCCGGCCCGAACAGCTTGATCCCATTGTCCTGATAGGCGTTGTGGGAGGCGGAGATCATCACCCCGAGATCGGCCCGGAGCGAGCGGGTCAGCATCGCGACGGCGGGCGTCGGCATCGGCCCGACCAGCATCACGTCCATGCCGACGGCGACGAAGCCCGCCTGCAAGGCCGCTTCGAGCATATAGCCCGAGAGCCGGGTGTCCTTGCCGATGACGACGCGGGGGCGGTGGCTGCCGGTCTGGAACAGGCGGCCGGCGGCCTGGCCGACCGCCAGCGCCAGTTCCGCCGTCATGGGATCGGTATTGGCGGTGCCGCGGATGCCGTCGGTGCCGAACAGTTTGCGTGAGGTCATGGTGGCCGGTCTCGGAAGTTCGCTATTCGCTTATAGCCAAGGCGCGCCAGATTTTCACCGCCTGTACGGTCTCGGTCACGTCGTGGACGCGCAGGATGGCGGCCCCCCGGTCGAGCCCGGCGAGGCCGGCGGCGAGCGAGCCGGGCAGGCGCTGGTCGGGTGTCACATGGCCGGCGATCGCGCCGATGAAGGATTTCCGGCTGACGCCCAGCAGGATCGGCAGGCGGAGCGCATGGAGCGCATGCAGCCCGTCGACCAGGGCGGCGTTGTGGTCGACCGTCTTGGCGAAGCCGATGCCCGGATCGACGATCAGGCGGGCGCGGGCGATGCCGGCCGCCTCGGCCCGGGCGCAGGCGGCTTCCAACTCTGCCGTCACGTCATAGAGAAGGTCGTCGTATTGCGGTGCCTGCTGCATGGTGGCCGGCGTGCCGCGGGCGTGCATCAGGACGACCGGGCAATCGACCGTGGCGAGGAAGGCCGCCGCCTCGGGATCATAGGCCAGGGCCGAGACGTCGTTCACGATATCGGCCCCGGCTTCGAGCGCCGCCTTCATCACCCCGGCCTTCCGCGTGTCGACCGAGATCGGCACGCCCAGGCGCTTGGCCCCTTCGATCACCGGGCAGACGCGGTCGATCTCTTCCGCGACCGAGACCGCATCGGCGCCGGGCCGGGTCGACTCGCCGCCGATGTCCAGCATGTCGGCCCCGGCCTCGACCAGGCTCTCGGCATGGGCGACGCCGGCGCTGCCGAAAAAGCGGCCACCGTCCGAGAAACTGTCCGGCGTCGCATTCACGATGCCCATCACTCGGGGCAGGCCGGGGTCGGGATAGGCGGGGGCGGTGTCGAGCGGCAGCAGGCGGCGGCGGACCGCGCCATCCTCCCACCGGGCTTCGACGTGATGGCCATGGGCGAGGGCGGGGCCGAGCGGCAGGGCCAGGCCGGCTGCTACCGCGAGACGGGCGTCGGCACCGCGGAGCAGGCCGGCGGGAGAGATCTGGGGGCTGGACATGGCCGCTTTCTAGCACCATCCAGGGGGTGTCTGCGACAGGGCGGAAATCGGCGGCACCCTGGCCAGATTCGTTTTGACGGAGACGGGATCTGGTGCTATTCGTCCCGGCTCGTTTTCAGGGTTATCCACACCGCAGGTCAGAACACTATGGCGAATACGGAATCGGCGAAAAAGCGCGTGCGCGTCACCGAACGGCGCACCGCGACCAATCGCGCCCGCGTCTCGCGCATCCGCACCTTCATCAAGAAGGTCGAGCTCGCTCTCGCTGCCGGCAATGCCGCCGAAGCCAAGGCGGCCTTCGCGGCGGCCGAGCCGGAGATCGCGCGCGGCGTGATCAAGGGTGTGCTGCCGAAGAATACCGCTTCGCGCAAGATCTCGCGTCTGTCGGCGCGGGTGAAGGCGCTGGGCGCCGGCGCCAACTGATCGGGTCCGGCCGCCGGCCCTGTTGACGGGCGGCGGTCTTCCCTCTGGCCGGGCCATCGGTCCGGCATGCGCGGCCCGCCTTCGCGGGCCGTTGGCGTTTGCCCCGTCTCCCTCCAGTAAAACGGTATTGGGATAGGGGATCACAATGTCGCACCGGGGCTGGCGGCGAATCTTTGCCCGTTCGCGCTTCGGTCCAGTTGCTTCGTCCCGAGCCGGTTGATATTGTGTTGTTCCTCGCAGGGCTGGCGGGGGATTAATCGAGCGATAAGAAATATGCGCTTCTTTTCCTGTAATTCGGGATCGGAAGCTAAAGTATTACTTGCCCGATTGATCATATAGGCGAAGCAACCGTCGTTGCAGTCGAATGGTCTTCCGTCCCTGAAATGGGGGCGGCGGGTCTTCGTCGATCGGTCTTCAGGTCTCGTGTGCGCGACGCGCCGCGGATTGCTGAACGACAGGTCGCGCCGTGCTTTGGAGAGGAGTCGGGTCGTGGCGGAATACGCGGGTGATATCACGCCAGGTGACGCGTGGCGTATCCTCAGCCAGGACTCTGGCGCTGTGCTGGTCGATGTTCGCTCCCAGGCTGAATGGAGCTTCGTCGGCGTGCCCGATCTCGCGGCCGTGGGGCGCAAGCCCGTGCTGGTCGCCTGGGCGCATTTTCCCGGCATGGTCGCCAACGAGAGTTTCCTGCCCGAAGTTCAGGCTGCATTGACCGGTGCCGGCCATAAGCCGGGGTCGCCGGTGCTGTTTCTGTGCCGTTCCGGGGCACGTTCGCGGTCGGCGGCGATTGCCGCGACGGCGGCGGGCTTGGCGCCGGCCTACAACATCGTCGGCGGTTTCGAGGGCGATCTCGATGCAGCGCGGCACCGTGGTCTCACGGGCGGCTGGAAGGCGAATGGTCTGCCCTGGGTGCAGAGTTGAAGTAGGGACTGGCTGGTCGGGGCGTTGCGCGCGACCGGCGGTCGGGTCGATCTTTCCGGGTTGTTCGGGCGGGTTCTTCGGGCGGGTTCTTCGGGTATGGGCGACAATCAACAATTCGAGGCAGCCTGGACGGCGGTCAAGAAACGCCTCCGGCTCGAACTCGGTGACAATACGTTCCAGAGCTGGATCAGGCCGCTCGGGCTCATGGAGCTGCGGGCCGGCGGGTCGGTCGTTCTGGGCGTCCCCACCACCTTCATGCGCGATTATGTGCGCAGCCATTTCGCCGACCGTCTGATCGCGCTCTGGCGCGCCGAAGACCCCGGGGTCCATCAGGTCGAACTCGTGGTCGCGCCCCGGGCGCAGGCGCCGGTGTCGGCCTCGGCTGCTGTCGGTCTGGCACGTTCCGTGGTGCCGGGCACGATGATGCCGCCGGCCCCTACCATGGCCCCGCCCGTCGAGGCGGCCCCCGCCGTTCCGGTGCAGGCGCCGCTACCCGCGGCCCCGGTTCAGGCCGTGGCCCGCGCCACCGGTTTCGTCTCCGCCGGCAGTGCCGCGGTCGCGGTCGCGCCGAGCCAGGATGTCGGCGTCGGCGCGCCGCTCGACACGCGCTTCACCTTCGACAATTTCGTGGTCGGCAAGTCGAACGAGCTGGCCCATGCCGCCGCCCGCCGCGTCGCCGAGGGCGAAGCGGTCAAATTCAACCCGCTGTTCCTCTATGGCGGGGTCGGGCTCGGCAAGACCCATCTGATGCATGCGATCGCCTGGGCGCTGCGCGAACGCGCGCCCCACCGCAAGGTGATCTACCTCTCGGCCGAGAAGTTCATGTATCAGTTCATCCGGGCGCTCCGCTTCAAGGACACGATGGCCTTCAAGGAGCAGTTCCGCTCGGTCGACGTGCTGATGATCGACGACGTCCAGTTCATCTCGGGCAAGGACAGCACGCAGGAAGAATTCTTCCACACCTTCAACGCGCTGGTGGACCACAATCGGCAGGTCATCATCTCCGCCGACCGCAGCCCGACCGACCTCGAAGGGATCGAGGAACGGATCCGCTCGCGCCTCGGCTGGGGCCTGGTCGCCGACATTCATCCGACCGACTACGAGCTTCGCCTCGGCATCCTCGAGCAGAAGGTGGAGAATTCCTTCACCCACGAGGTGCCGCGCCGGGTGCTGGAATTCCTGGCTCATCGCATCACCTCGAACGTGCGCGAACTCGAGGGCGCACTGACCCGTGTCGTCGCCCATGCCGACCTGGTCGGCCGGCCGATCACCCTCGACATGACCCAGGAAGTGCTGCAGGACCTCCTGCGGGCCAACGATCGCCGCGTCACGATCGAGGATATCCAGCGCAAGGTCGCCGAATTCTACGGCGTGCGCCTGAACGACCTCCTCTCGGCCAGGCGCGCCCGCGTGGTCGCCCGGCCGCGCCAGATCGCCATGTATCTGGCCAAGCAGCTCACCTCGCGCTCCCTGCCCGAGATCGGCCGGCGCTTCGGTGGGCGCGACCATACGACGGTCATCCACGCCGTCCGCAAGATCGAGGAACTCTGCGCCGCCGACGGCAGTTTCCACGAGGATATCGACAGCCTGCGCCGCATGCTGGAAGCCTGACGCGGCAGTTGCGAATCACTTTCGCGTGGACTTCGCGCCCCGCCCCGCCGGGGCCTGGACGAGCCTTCAATTTCCCTTTTTCCGCCAAGGGCTTGGCAGGGGAAAATTAGGGCTGGCGGGCGCCTGTCCATTTGCTACTCTCAGGCCCCGTGTCGCCGTCTGGACCGATGTCCGCCGGCCCAGCTCAGGCGGTGCGTGGCCGGGTTCTCCGGTTCCGCCTTTGGCCCGCCCGGGCCATGCCCGACGCATCGAGACTGACGCACCGAGATCCGAGCATGCAGCTTCTCATTGAACGTGGCGCCCTGTTGCGCACCCTCGGCCACATCCACAGCGTCGTCGAGCGTCGGAACACGATCCCCATCCTGTCCAACGTGCTGATCGAGGCGCGCGACGGCCAGTTGCACCTGACCGCGACCGACCTCGACCTCGCCCTCGTCGAGAGCGTGCCGGC
>JAYSCC010000133.1:0-7565 GCA_041915065.1 Zavarzinia sp. | reverse complement strand
GTCGGTTCGCGCGGCGTCGAGGCTGGCGCCGAGTCCAGCGGCGTCGGCTCGGGCGGTGTCTCACGCGGCAACGCCTCGGGTGCCGGCGGCGGCCACGACGGCCCCCATATCGCGGGCGAACTCACCATGGTCGGCAGCGCCGCGACCGAGGCGGAGCTGCGCCCCTTCGGCGTGACCATCGTCGAGACCCGCGATCTCACGACCCTGGGCTTGCGCATCCTTCGCCTGCGGGTCGCGTCGGGTTCCGCCCAGAACACGCTCGACAACCTGCGGAGGGCCTTCCCCGACGCGGAGATCGCCCTCAATTCGCTCTATCGGCCGCATGGCGCGGACGCCGCCGGTGCGCGGCCGCCGATCACCGCCCTGAACTGGCATCGCCGCCTGACCAACTGGTCCCCCGACGCCGGCCGCTGCGCCGCCGGGCGCACCATCGGCGTGATCGATACGGCGCTGGCGCCGGGCATCGGCGATCTCGCCGGCATCGAGGTCGAGAGCCGGTCCACCATCGACGGCGGCTATGAAGCACGGCCCGATGCCCACGGCAGCTATGTCGTCTCTCTGCTGGCGGGGCCGACCGTCGGGGTGGTGCCGGGGGCTCGCGTGCTCCATGCCGCCGCGGTCGAACACATCGGCAAGCGGGATTTCGCCTCGGCGACCTCGATCGCCACCGCCCTGGACTGGCTGGCGGAACGCCGCGCCCTGGTCGTCAACATCAGCCTGGCGGGGCCGGACAACGCCCTGCTGCGCCGGGCGGTCGAACAGGCGGCGGCGACCGGGATGGTCCTGGTAGCACCCAGCGGCAACGGCGGCGCCAACTCGCCCACCGCCTATCCCGCCGCCTATCCGCAGGTCATCGCCGTCGCCGCGACCGATCGCCTGAACCGCGTCTGGCAAGGATCTTCCCGTCTGGCGGTCACGGGCCTGGGGGCGCCGGGGGTCGGCCTGTTGATCGGCGACGCCACGGTGAGCGGAACTTCCTTCGCCAGCCCCCTCGCGGCCGGCGCCGCCCTGACGGCGATCGCCGCGGGTGGCGATCCCCGCCCCCGCCTCCTGGCAGAGGCCCATCCGACCGACGTCGAGGGCATCCGCCTGCTGCAATTCGACGGCGCCTGCTTCCAGCGCTGAGCCCTTCAGGGGGCCTTGGCGGCCTTTTCCCGGAGGCGATCGCGCCAGCGTGCCGCCTCGGCCGAGAGATTGGCGGCGACGGCGTCGTTGCCCATCGCCCGCTCCGCCTTTTCGAGATCGCCGAGAGCGGTCAGGAAATCCTCGACCAGGCCGAGGTTGCGCGTCTCGTTCACCAGATTGCGCATCGACTCGACCGAGGTCATCAGATGCGGATGCGCCTCGAAGGGCCGCCCGGCGGCGGTCAGCGCCCGCCCCAGCCGGTTCGAGGCCGCGGCATGGGTGTTGAACAGATTGGGCGGCAGCTTGCCCTCGGTCGCCTCGGCGACTTCGTGCAACTCGTCGATACAGGCTTGCAGGACTTCGATCGCGGCCTCGGTCTCGCCGAGCTGGAGATGCAGGCGGCCGAGGGCATTGCGGGCGGAGGCGAGCGAAGGGCGCTGATCCGGCAGGTCGCTCCGTCCGGCGAGGGAGACACGGCGGGCGACCGCTTCCGCCTGGGCGTCGCGCGCCTCGGCCCGGCGGCCGATGGTTTCGAGCGAGGCGGCGCGAGCCTGCGCCACATCGGCCAGCAGCGGCGCGCCGAGGCCCCGGCCGTCACCGCGCACGGCACTGATCTTGGCCGAGACCGCCTGGGCCCGCTCGATCGCCGCCTCGTGCCGATTGCCGGCCTGCATCACGCGGATCGAGAGGAAGCCCAGAATGCCCGATTCGATGCCGAAATCGGCCAGCGACGGCAGGTCCCACACGCGGTCGAGCAGGGCCAGCGCCTCCTCCCCCAGGCGCCGGGCCATCAGGGCGTCGACCAGGCGGCGGCTGCCGTCCAGCAGGCGGGCGGCTGCGGCGTCGTCCGGCGCCTCGGCCAGCGCTTCGACGGCACGCTCGACCATGGTCTGGAGGGCGGAGAGTTCGGGATCGGCGGCGTCGGACATGTCGAGCTTTCGGGCAGGCGGGCCAAAGGGCGGCGCTTCGGGCTTGGCCCGTCGCGCGGAAGGCTCCAATATGCCGTCAAGCGCGGTTTCCGGCAAAGTGGAAGCCGGTTTGCCGCAGGAAAGCGCGCTGAACCAAAGCATCCGAGCGGGCTGCCGATTCTCTGAATCGGCGATCCGCTCCAAGGCGCTGGGGCGCCGAGGCGGGGACCGGGGACCATGAACGAGGACGAACGCGCGAAGCGACGCGCGCTGCTGATGCGGCATTTCCTGCTGCGCGACATGCCGGAAAAGGTGCTGGACGACCTGATCGGCTTTTCGACCACGCGGCGCTTCGGCGACGACGAGATGATCTTCGCCAAGGGCGACGACGGCGACGGGCTCTACGGCATCCTGGAAGGCCAGGTGCGTATCTTTTCGGGCGACGCCGAGGGGCGCGAGATCACCCTGAACATCCTCGACACCGGCGATCTCTTCGGCGAGATCGCCCTGATCGACGGCAAATCGCGCTCGGCCGACGCCGCCGCGATCGGCGATACCGTGCTGTTCCACATGCCGCGGCGCCATTTCGCACCCTATATGCGGCAAAGCCCCGATCTCTGCTTCAGCCTGCTCGAAATCCTCTGCGCCCGGGTGCGCTGGACCTCGAGCGTGATCGAGGACCGCGCCTTCCTGGGGCTCGAGGCCCGGCTCGCCAAATGGCTGCTGAACCTAGCCGAATCATCCGCTGCCGAGCACCGGCCCGGGCCGGTCAGGCTGCGCATGAAACTGTCGCAGCGGGAGTTGGGGGCCATGGTTGGCACTTCGCGCGAGGCCGTGAACAAGCAATTTGCGCTGTGGCGTGACGGCGGTCTCATCGCGATCGAAAAGGGTTCGATCATCATCAACTCGCCCGACGACCTGCGGGCGCTGGTGGATCTGGCCTGAACGGAAGACGTGCATCATGTCCGAGGAGATCGAAGAGGTACTGCGGGCTGTTCGCGCCGCGCGCAAGCGGGGCGAGCTGTTCGAAGCCTTCGACCTCGCCCGCAGCGCGATCGAGGAGCGAGGGGCGGACCCGCGCCTCGCCTATGAGGCGGTGCTCTGCCTGGCGCGCGCAGGCGCCAGCGAACTGGCCCACCGCCGCTACGAGGAATATGGCCTCAACCCGGATCTCGGCCTCGACTACGCGACCCTGATCGGCCGGATCGAGAAGGACGAGGCCCTGGCCCTCTCGGGCGAGGCCCGGCGTGCCAAGCTGCATGAGGCGGCGGAAGCCTATCGCGCCGCCTATGTCCGCTATCCCGACTATTACCCGGCGATCAATGCCGCCACGCTCTACCTGCTGTCGGGCGACGAGGGCAACGCCAGGGGTTTCGCCGAACGCGCCCGCCGCCATCTGGTGCCGGCCGAGGACGCCGCCCCCCGCCCGGCCAACTTCTGGGAACTGGCGACCGCCGCCGAAGCCGCCCTGGTCCTGGGTGACGCGGAAGAGGCGGCGCGGGCGATCGCCGCCGCCATGGCGCTGCCCGATCTCGACCTGACCGAGATCGCCTCGACCCGGCGCCAGCTTCGCCTGGTGATCGAGGCGCGCGGGCTCGACCCCGCCCTGCTCGCCCCCATGACGCCGCCCGCGGTGGCCCATTTCACCGGCCACCGGCTGACCCCCTGGGGTCGCACCGGGCGCTTCCCGGCCGCCCTCGAACAGTCGGTGGCGGCGGAAGTGAAGGCGGCGGTGGCGCGCCACGGCGTCAAGGTCGGCTATGGCTCGCTCGCCTCCGGTGCCGACATCCTGTTCGCCGAGGCGATCATCGAGGCGGGTGGCGAGGTCCATGTCGTGCTGCCCTTCGCCTATGAGGATTTCCTGCGCATCTCGGTCGCCGATTCAGGGGCCGAATGGACCGAGCGGTTCGAGCGCCTGATCCACCACCCGCGCATGCGGGTGAGCCTCGCCACCTTCGATCCCTTCCTGGGCGACGACGAAATCTTCGGCTATGCCGCGCGCTACGCCATGGGTCTCGCGGTGATGCGGGCCGACATCCTGGGCGGGCCCACGGTGCAGCTCGCGGTCTGGGACGGCGTCGGCGGCGCCGGGCCGGCCGGCACCTCGGCCGACGTCGCCTTCTGGCGCGACCAGCTCGGCCGTCCCTGCGAGGTGATCTGGCCGGCCGGCGCCGCCGTGGCACCCCTGGCGGCCCCCGCCCCCGTTCCTTCGCCCAAGGCCGAGAGCGAGCTGGCGCCGGCTCAGCGCCCCCCCTCCCGCGTGTTGCGGGCGCTGCTCTTCTGCGACGTCAAGGGTTTCTCGAAGCTCAACGACGTGACCATTCCGACCTTCTTCCGCGAAGTGATGGGGGGACTCGCCCGGGCGACCCGGCGCCACCGCGACCGCACCCTGTTCAAGAACACCTGGGGCGACGCCATCCACGCGGTGATGGCCGACGCCCCCTCGGCCGCCGCCCTCGCCCTCGATCTCCAGGACGAGATGGGCCGGCTCGACCTCGACGCCCTGGGCATGCCGGAGACGTTGGCGCTCCGCGTCGGCGGTCATGTCGGACCGATCTATGCGAGCTGGGACAATGTCCTCGAGGAAGAGACCTATTACGGCGCCCAGGTGACGCGTTGCGCCCGCATCGAGCCGATCGCCTTCACCGGCAAGGTCTTCGTCTCGGAAGCCTTCGCCGCCGAACTGGCCCTGACCTCGCGCGAGTTCAGCTCGGAATATGTCGGCACCATCCCGACCGCGAAACAATTCGGCCGCATGCCCATGTATCTGCTGCGCCGGCGCGGCTGAGGATCTGGACGGCTGAGGGTCGGGCGGCCGCGACGCCGCCCGACCCAACGCATCAGCCCATGCGCTGGAACATGCCGCCCGGAACCTGCAGGCGGTTCTGGTCGATGATCCGGGTCTGGACCGTGTCGGCCTCGGGCTGGAAGGGCTGGCACTGGCCGTTGAAGCCGCAGACCTGCTGCGGATTCCAGCTCGTCGGCGTGAGCTGCAGCGCCTGGCCGCCCTGACCGTCGTCGACCACCGACCACGTGCCCTGAACGGTGATCGTCTGGCCCGTGACCTGCGGGATCTGCATGGTCTGAGTGAAGCTGCCGTCCGCGCCGAAGACCGACTGGATATATTCCGTCAGCCCCTCTTCGATGACTTGACCGCGCCAGGAACCGACGACGAATTGCTTCAGGTCGGCCGTCGGCGCACCACCGCCGGGCATTCCCCCTGGCATCCCAGGCATCCCGCCCGGCATTCCCCCGCCAGGCATGCCCTGCATCCCGCCACCCGGCATGGCGCCGGGCATGCCTCCACCAGGCATGCCCCCACCAGGCATGCCACCACCCTGGCCGCCGCCGGGCATTCCGGGCATTCCCCCGCCGGGCATGCCTTGCGCCCCGCCGCCCGGCATACCACCGGGCATGCCGCCCTTGGCACCGGGCATGGGCGACAGGCCACCCGAAGTTCCGCCGCCCGGTGCCGGGGCTGGCGCAGGAGCCGGCATCGGCGCAGGTGCCGGAGCTGGCGCAGGTGCCGGAGCGGGTACGGGTGCCGGCGCAGCAGCGGGAGCCGGTGCAGGCGGTGCGGCCGGTGCCGGTGGCGGCGCAGGCGGCGGCGCTTCGCCGCGGCTCAGGATGAGGGCGGCACCGCCGCCCAGGACCACCACGGCCGCGACGGCCGAGACGACATAGAGCTTGATCGGAGACATGGCTGATTCCCCCAGGCCACGGTCGGATGAAAGCGAATTGTCGAAAACTGGATGCGCAGCCGTCACCGGCCCCTGCCCGGACCTTCAGGCGACATTATCCCCCTGCTGCGCCCGATGATTGTGAACAGGATCACCGGCGAAGACAAGGTCGCACGGACCGATTCAGGGCTGCCGGACGAGTGCGGTCAGGCGGTGCAGCTCGGCCAGGAATTCGGCCTCCGCCTTGGCCGCCGGCCAGGGCTCCAGGCTCCGCTCGAGGGGCGGCTCGGTCATGCCGAAGGTGGCGGGATCGGCGGCTTCGTCCGGGGTCAGGCCGACCAGTTGGACCGCCTCGGTGGCGGCCAGGGCGCGGTCCGCCTGCTTGATCCGCCGGGCCATCTCAGGCGGCAGTGGCCAGGGCAGGCCGTAGCGCTGGTGGACGGCGCGCTGCATCCCGTCCTCGAGCGCTTTGAGGGAGGGGCCGAGCAGCGGTTTCAGCGGCGTGATGACATCCATGCCGAGCAAGCCCTCGGCGGCGTCATGCACCAGGGCGGCGAGTTCGAGGCGGAGGCTCAGGCGGCGCGGCGGGGTGCGGCGCCGGACCTCGGCCAAGACGTCGAGACAGTGCTGGGCGACGGTATAGGGCAGGTCGCCCCTGGTCGCCCCGTTCCAGCGCGCGATCCGGGCGAGCCCGCGGGCAAGGTCGGTATCCTCGAAATCGAGCGGCGACGGATTGGCGAGGTCGAGTCGGCGGCCGGACAGGAAACGCTGCCAAACGCGATTCTCGCTGGTGGCCGCCTTCGGCACCCCTGCCCTGCCCATGATCCGACCACCGAAAATTGACCCGGCCTCTGTCTTAGCGCGGCCGGGCCTGTTTCGGGAAGGGTCAGGACTTGGAGCGACTGCCCCGGCGGCCGAGCCAGACGTTGAATTCGCCGACGATGCCGCGCCGGAAGGCGAGCACGCAGACGACGAAGACGAAGCCGATCACCGTGGTCACCGGCAAGCCGGATTCCGCCAGGTAATTCTCCATCGAGACGACGAGCCCGGCGCCGACCGCGGGGCCGACCAAGGTGCCGACGCCGCCGAGCAGGGTCATCAGGATGACTTCGCCCGACATCTGCCACTGCACGTCGGTCAACGAGGCGAGCTGGACCGCGATCGCCTTGGTGCCACCGGCGACACCGGCGAGCGCCGCCGACAGGGTGAAGGCCAGCAGCTTGAAGCGGTCGACCCGATAGCCGAGGGAGATCGCCCGCGGTTCGTTCTCGCGGATCGCCTTCAGCACGGCGCCGAAGGGCGAATGCACGATGCGCCAGATCAGGGCGAAGCAGAGCAGGAAGACCGCCAGCACGAAGTAATAGCCGGCCAGCGAATCCTCGATGTCGATCAGGCCGAATACCTTGCCGCGCGGCACCCCCTGCAAGCCGTCCTCGCCACCCGTGATGCCGCCTGCCTGGATGCAGAAGAAGAACACCATCTGCGAAATGGCGAGGGTGATCATGGCGAAATAGATGCCCTGGCGCCGGATCGCGACCCAGCCGACGATGAGCCCGAGCAGGCCGCCGATCAGCCCGCCGAAAAGGATCGCCAGTTCGGGCGTGAAGCCCCAGAACTTGGCGGCATAGCCGGTCGCATAGGCCGCGATGCCGAAGAAGGCGGCATGCCCGAAGGAGAGCAGGCCGACGAAGCCGAGCACCAGATTGAAGGCGCAGGCGAAGAGCGCGAAGCACAGCGCCTTCATCACGAAGCCCGGATAGGCCAGGAAGGGCAGCGCCAGCAGAAGGGCGATCAGCAACAGGCCGATGACGATGCGCGGCCCGGGCGAGAAGGAACCGGTGACGGTACCGCT
>JAYSCC010000132.1:0-7571 GCA_041915065.1 Zavarzinia sp. | reverse complement strand
TCGGTGCCGGTCAGCACCGGGGCCAGCATTTCCAGGCCGTCGGAGCGGATTTCCACGCTGGCGTAAGAAAAGGCCTGTTCGCGGCGGCTCTCCAGCGAAGGCCAGATCAGCACCGCGGCCAGCAGGCCGACGGCGACCAGCGGCAGCAGGATCTTCATCAGCCCGACGAAGCGGCTGTAGGGCGTCACGCTGCGGCGAACAGCAGCCGCGCGCGAGCGCGGACCCGCGGCACCCAGAGGTGGCGGCGGCTGCGGCCCGCCCGCCATCTCAGGCGACCCCGGCGCGCAGGAGATCGTGGATATGCAGGATGCCGATCGGCCGTCCCGCATCGTCGACGACGAAGAGTGCCGTGATGGCGTTGGTGTTCATCATATGCAGGGCTTCCGCCGCCAGGGCGCGGGCGCCGATGGTGCGCGGGTTCCGCGTCATCACTTCGCCCGCGGTCAGGTTCAGCAGCTGGGGCCCCATCTTCCGGCGCAGGTCGCCGTCGGTGATGACGCCGGCCAGGCGGCCCTCGCCATCGGTGACGCCGGCGCAGCCGAAGCGGCCGGAGGTGATGGTCAGGATCACCCGGTCCATCCGTTCTTCCGGTCCGGTCAACGGCACTTCGGTGCCGCCGTGCATCAGGTCGGTGACCCAGGCCAGCTTGCGCCCGAGCTTGCCGCCGGGGTGGAACGAGCGGAACTGTTCGGCGGTGAAGCCCCGCCGGGCCATCAGGGCGACCGCCAGCGCATCGCCGAGGGCGAGCTGCATGGTGGTCGAGGTGGTCGGCGCCAGGCCGAGCGGGCAGGCTTCCGGCACCGGCGGCAGGGCGAGCAGGACATCCGCGGCACGGGCCAGCGTGCTCTCGGCGCCCGCCGTGATGGCGAGCAGGGTGATGGCGTAGCGCTTGGTATAGGCGATGATCGAGCCGAGTTCTTCGGTCTCGCCCGAATTGGACAGGCACAGCACGACATCGTCGGTCGTGATCATGCCGAGGTCGCCGTGGCTCGCCTCCGCCGGATGGACGACGAGGGAGGGCGTGCCGGTCGAGGCCAGGGTGGCCGAGATCTTGCGCCCCACGAGGCCGGATTTGCCCATGCCCGAGACGATCACGCGCCCACTCGAGGCGGCGATCCGGCCGACGGCGTCGGAAAATCGCATATCGAGGGCGGCGGCCAGGCTCTCCAGCCCCTGCGCTTCGAGGGCGAGGACGCGGCGGGCCTCGTCGAGGTCGCTCGGGGATTCGGTGGCTGTCGCGGCTTTGGCTGTCATCTTGTCACGAAACCCGCGGGCGAGGGCAGGGCTGCGCGCCCGGTCGCCCCGTTCTAGTGGGTAAACGTTCTAGTGGGCAAATATGTCGACTTCGGGCCAGCCGGCAAGGTCGAGCAGGGCGCGGGTCGGCAGAAAATCGTAGCAGGCCTGGGCCATCGCCGTGCGGCCTTCGCGCGCCAGCATGACGTCGAGCTTGGCCTTCAGGGCATGGAGATAGAGCACGTCCGAGGCGGCATAAGCTTGCTGCGCCTCGCTCAGGTCCTCGGCGCCCCAGTCGGACGACTGCTGCTGCTTCGAGATCTCGACCCCGATCAGCTCGCGCACCAGGTCCTTGAGGCCGTGGCGGTCGGTGAAGGTACGCACCAGGCGCGACGCGATCTTGGTGCAATAGACCGGCGCGGTGACGACGCCCAGGCCCTGCTTCATCGCGGCAATGTCGAATCGCGCGAAATGGAACAGCTTCAGCACCTTGGGATCGGTCAGCAGGCGCGCCAGGTTGGGCGCCGCGGTCTGGCCGAGGGCGATCTTCACCAGATGCGCGTTGCCGTCACCGGCCGAGAGCTGGACCAGGCACAGGCGATCGCGATGGGGGTTGAGCCCCATGGTCTCGGTATCGATGGCGACGACAGGGCCGAGGTCGAGATCGGCCGGCAGGTCGCCGTGGTGAAGGGTCACGGACATGACGCGGCCTCGATCCGGCTGGGTTATGTTATCGAGCTGGCCTCCGGCGAGGGAGGCTTCGGCGATCGGATCGCCGTGGTGCCCAGGAGAAGACTCGAACTTCCACGCCCTTACGGGCACTAGTACCTGAAACTAGCGCGTCTACCAATTCCGCCACCTGGGCAGGTGCGAGGCCGGGTTGATAGCGTCCGGGACGGGGGCTTGTCAACGGCCCTCTGAAAAAAATCTGTCAGGGTCTGCCCGATTGCCAAGCAGGGCCTGCCCCGGCTAACGTCCGGGCCCGAATTTCCCTGATCGAGAGGATAGCCCATGGCCGAAGTCGTCGGCATCGCTGGCGAGCAGCTGCGCCAGTTCGTCGCCCGAATCGAGCGACTGGAAGAAGAGAAGGCGGCACTGGCCGCCGACATCCGCGAAGTCTATGCCGAAGCCAAGGGCAACGGCTTCGACACCAAGGTGCTGCGCCAGGTGATCCGCCTCCGCAAGATCGACAAGGCGGAGCGCCAGGAGATGGACGCCATCCTGGAACTCTATCTCGAAGCCCTCGGCATGCACGAAGGCGCCGTCGGCGCTTGATCGCGGGCCGCAATCGGCCCATATCGGCAAGGGACCTAGAAAGGGTGATGTCGATGAGCGGCGATGCGGTTCGGAACGAAGGCCTGGGCAGTTTGCCGGAATGGGACCTGACGGACCTTTATCCGGGGCCCGATTCGCCCGAGCTGGCCAAGGCCTTCGAGGCCGGCGAGGCGGCCGCGAAGTGCTTCGCCGAAGCCTATCAGGGCAAGCTCGCCGACCTGCCGGGCGACACGCTCGGCCAGGCCATGCGGGAATATGAGGCGCTGCAGGACCTGCTCGGCCGGATCGGCTCCTATTCGGGGCTGATCTATGCCGGCAACATGGCGGACGCCAAGATCGCCCAGTTCCACCAGACCACCCAGGAGCGCCTGACCGATATTTCGAGCGTGATGCTCTTCTTCACGCTGGAACTGAACCGGCTGGAAGACGACGTGCTCGAGGCGAAGCTCGCCGAATCGCCCGCCTTCGCCCATTACCGGCCCTGGCTGCGCGACCTCCGCGCCTTCCGTCCGCATCAGCTCTCGGACGAGATCGAGAAGCTGCTGCACGAGAAATATGTCGCCGGCCGGGCCGCCTGGACCCGCCTGTTCGACGAGACCTTCGCCCAGCTCCGCTTCACTGTCGACGGTAAGGAGCTGACCTCGGCCGAGGCGCTGAACCTGCTTTCCGACAAGGACGGGGCGCTGCGCGAGCGCGCGGCCAAGGCGCTGACCGAAGTGTTCGAGAAGAACATCCGCCTCTTCGCCCTGATCACCAATACCCTCGCCAAGGACAAGGAGATCGAGGACCGCTGGCGCCATTACCCAACGCCGGCCGCCTCGCGCCATCTCTCCAACGCCGTCGAAGCGGAAGTGGTGGACGCCCTGGTGAAGGCGGTGCGAGACGCTTACCCGAAGCTCAGCCACCGCTACTACGCCCTGAAGGCGAAGTGGATGGGCATGGATGCGCTGAACGCCTGGGATCGCAACGCGCCGCTGCCGACCGGCGACGACCGCACGATTTCCTGGGACGAGGCCAAGGAGACCGTGCTCGGCGCTTACGGCGACTTCTCGCCGGAGCTGGCGACGATCGGCAAGCGCTTCTTCGATTCGGCGTGGATCGATGCCCCGGTCCGCCCCGGCAAATCACCCGGCGCCTTCGCCCATCCGACCGTGCCCTCGGCCCATCCCTATCTCCTGCTCAACTATCAGGGCAAGACGCGGGACGTGATGACGCTGGCCCATGAGCTCGGCCACGGCGTGCACCAGGTGCTGGCGGCCGACCAGGGCTGCCTGATGGCCGATACGCCGCTGACCCTGGCCGAGACGGCCTCCGTCTTCGGCGAAATGCTGACCTTCCAGGCCCTGCTCCGGCGTGAGACCGATCCCGTCCGCCGCAAGATCCTGCTCGCCACCAAGGTGGAGGACATGATCAACACGGTGGTGCGCCAGACCGCCTTCTATCAGTTCGAATGCCGCGTCCACGACGAGCGCCGCAAGACCGAACTGACGGCCGAGCGGATCGGCGAAATCTGGCTGGAGATCCAGAGCGAGAGCCTGGGCCCGGCGATCAGGATGAACCCGGGATACGAGACCTATTGGTGCTACATCCCGCATTTCATCCATTCGCCCTTTTACGTCTATGCCTATTCCTTCGGCGACTGCCTGGTGAATTCGCTCTATGCCGTCTACGAAGGGGCGGAGGGCGGCTTCCAGCAGAAATATCTCGACATGCTGAAGGCCGGCGGCACGCTCCGTCACAAGGAACTGCTGGCGCCCTTCAAGCTCGACGCTTCCGATCCGTCCTTCTGGTCGAAGGGGCTCGGCGTCGTCTCGGGCTTCATCGACCAGCTCGAAGCGATGTAACCCATCATGGCTGACGAGCGCGACGCGGAAGGCAATCGCTTTTCGAGCCGCGCACGCCGCTATGCCAAGGTGACCGGTGCCGTCTCCGGCCTCGCCATGCGCGAGGCGGGACGGCGCATCGTCGGCGCCGAAGCCGATTACGCCAAGATCGCGGCCGAGCTGCGCAAGGTGTTGGGCGGCCTCAAGGGCCCCCTGATGAAGGTCGCCCAGATCCTGGCCACGGTGCCCGACGCGGTGCCGGAAGAATTCGCCAAGGAACTGGCCACGTTGCAATCCCAGGCGCCCTCCATGGGCTGGCCCTTCGTGCGCCGGCGCATGGCGGCCGAACTGGGACCGGAGTGGCGCGGGCGCTTCGCCGAATTCTCGACCGAAGCGGTCGGCGCCGCCTCCCTCGGCCAGGTTCACCGGGCCGTCTCGCTCGATGGCGAGGCGCTGGCGGTCAAACTGCAATATCCCGACATGCTCTCGGCTGTCGAAGCCGACCTCAAACAGTTGAAGCTCGCCCTCTCGATCCACAAGCGGATGGACGGGGTGATCGACACAGCCGAGATCTATGACGAGATCGCCGCGCGCCTTCGCGAGGAATTGGACTACGGGCGCGAGGCGGCGCATATGCGCCTTTACGGCGCCGTGCTGGCCGACCAGGCGGAAATCGCCGTGCCGCAGCCCTTCGCCGACCTCTCGACCCGGCGCCTGCTGACCATGAACTGGCTGGACGGCACGCCGATCCTCGACTGGAAATCGGCGACCGAGGAGCGGCGCAACCATCTGGCACAAGTGCTGTTCCGCGCCTGGTGGCTGCCCTTCACCCGGATCGGCGTGATCCATGGCGACCCGCACCTCGGCAACTACACCGTGAAGGGCGATGCCGAGGGCATCAACCTGCTCGACTACGGCTGCATCCGGGTCTTCCCGCCGGGCTTCGTCGAGGGCGTTTCGGCGCTCTACCACGCGCTTCGCACCGGCGATGCGGCCCAGGCGGTCCATGCCTATGAGATCTGGGGTTTTCGCGCCCTCTCGGCCGAATTGATCGAGACCCTGAACATCTGGGCCCGCTTCATCTATGGCCCGCTGCTGGACGACCGGGTGCGCTCGATCGCCGACGGCGTCTCGCCCGCCCAATACGGCAGGCGCGAGATGATGGAGGTGCACCGCCGCCTGAAGACGCTGGGGCCGATCCGGCCGCCCCGGGAATTCGTCTTCATGGACCGGGCGGCGATCGGCCTCGGCGCTGTCTTCCTGCATCTCGACGCCCGGCAGAACTGGTACCGCCTGTTCAACGAGGCGCTCGACGGTTTCGACGCCACCCGCCTGGCCGCGCGCCAGGAGGCGGCCCTGGCGGCGGCGGGCGTCGAGCCCGTGTGACGGCAGTCATTTCCTTTCTTGCGGAATCGTGGTTCCGTTCGGGGATCACATGATCCTTCGGGGGGAGGACCATTCATGCCCGACTACAAATCGACGCCGGCGATCGGTCAGATCGACGGCAATGCCTGCTGGGCTGCCTGCTCGTCCTGGTGGCTGAAGGCGCTCGGCGGCGGCCGCCCGGCGCTCACCCAGATGGACCTGATCGTCCAATACACGCGCTTCTGCGACGACGACGGCGGCATGCCGCCGACCTATTTCCTCTACAATTTCTGCCGCGAGCCGCGCTTCATGATGAAGGCGGTGCTGGCCCAGTCCGCCTACTGGAAGGACAAGCCGCTGCCACTGGGCGACCGGCCGACGCTGGTGGTCTTCACCTATCCGCTGATCGGCGGCACCCATATGAATGTCATCTTCGGCCAGGACAAGGACAGCCGGAAGGTGACGGCGATGGAGCCCTATCACCCCTATCCAGGCCAGGACGGCAAGCGCAGCGGGACCTTCGTCGAACGCTCCGAGCAGTTCTATCTCTCCGGCCCCACCTTCGCGATGGTCAGCGCCTCGACTTGACCGGGACGGGGCGGCCGTGGCCCATTAGGTCCATGGCCGCACCCGTTCAGCAGACCGACGACGAGATTCTCCCCGGCTTCCGGCGCCTCGCCTGGAACAGCGGCTATGGGCTGACCGTCGGGCCGCTCTACGAGAAGGACACGGAGGACGGTTCCTATGTCCGGGCCTTCCGGGTCGGGCCGCATCACACCAACATGCTGAACAATTGCCATGGCGGCATGTTGATGGGTTTTGCCGATGTCGCCTTCGGCCATGTCATCTCGCACAAGACCGGCTTGAACTGGGTGACCGTGCGCCTGGTGATCGATTTCGTCGCCTCGCCGCCGCTCGGCGCCTGGGTCGAGGGGGCTGGCAAGCTGACCGGGGAGGACGGCGATTTCCGCCATATCCAGGGCCGCATCTGGGTCGGCGACACCACGATCGCGACCGGCACCGGCATCTTCAAGGTCTGGCATGTGAAGCGCTGAATTGAAGCGCAAGATCCGGGCAGAGACGGGTGCCGGTAGGTTGCATGGTGCAGCACGACCGGAGGAATTTCCCATGTATGCTGCCGCCATGACCGCACCCGCCCCCCTCGATGCCGATGCCTGCTGGAACCGCCTCGTCGCGGGCGGGGAGGGGCCGGATTTCATCTATGGGGTGACGACGACCGGCGTCGCCTGCCGGCCCGGCTGCGCCTCGCGCCGGCCGCGGCGGGAGAATGTGCGCTTCTTTTCGACCCTGGCCGAGGCCGAGGCGGCGGGTTTCCGTGCCTGCAAGCGCTGCCGGCCCGACCAGTCGCTGGGCGCCGCGGCCGGCCGGGCGGCGGCCGCGGTCGAAAAGGCCTGCGCCCTGATCCGTGACACGCTGGCGGCGGGGGAGGCGGCGCCCACCCTGGGGGCGCTGGCCGAGGCGGTGCATCTTTCGCCCTTCCATTTCCAACGCCTGTTCAAACGCCTGACCGGCCTCTCGCCCCGCGACTATGCCGCCGGCTGCAAGCAGGGCAGGCTGGTCGCGGCCCTGGCCCGGGGCGACGATGTCGCCGGTGCCCTCTATGAAGCCGGTTTCGGCGCCGCCTCCCACGCCTATCGGGCGGTCAAGGAGGCGACTGGGACGACACCGGCGCGCCTGAAGGCCGGCGGTTTCGACCTCGCCTTCGGTATCGTCGACACGCTGCTGGGCCGCACCCTGGTCGCGGCGACGGAACAGGGCGTCGCCGCCCTTTTCATGGGCGACGAAGACGAGCCGCTGATCGCCGACCTGGCCCGCCGCTACCCGCGCGCCCGGATCCGGCGTGACGAAGGGACG
>JAYSCC010000131.1:0-7578 GCA_041915065.1 Zavarzinia sp. | reverse complement strand
TCGCCTCCGCGGTTTCCGGGCTGCTCGCCGTACTGCCGACCGCGGCTTCGTTCTTGGAATAGACGCCCACTTCGGCGTCGGCCGGCGGCGCTTCGGGCGGGCCGAGCGGATCCGGCACGTCGAATTCGCTCATGATCGCGGCGACCAGGCCCGCGTTGCTGGCCGCATCGGCGGTCGGATAGAAATAGGTGACGCCGACGATGCCGTTGGCCCGCCGCTCGACCCGGCCGGAATAGCGGGTGGCGCCGTCGGCCCCTTCGTAGGTGAAGCCGGTCGCCGTCTGTTGCGCCTGGGTCACCCGTTTCTGGCCGTCCTGCAGGCCGCGCACGGTGTCGTAGAGGGTCTTGAACTGGGCGTCGTTCATCGGATCGAGGATTTCGATCTCGAGCCGGCGGCTGCCGTCGGCGCTGGACAGGATGCGGCCGCCGTTGTCGCCCGGCTTCGCCTTGGTCAGCAGCACGGCCGGGTAATCGACCCGGAAACCCTTTTCCTGATTGGTATAGGCGGTCCAGCCGACCTTGGCGCGGGCCGCCGCGGCGCTGCGCAGGAGTTGGACGAACTGGTCGTCGGTGAGCTGGCCGGTGGCGCGGGCGCCGATCGACTTCTGGAATGCCTTCACCGCACTCGCGGTGGCACTGTCCATCTGGCCACTGGCGATGCCGGTATAGAAGCCGGCCCAGATCAGGCTGAGCTGGAGCAGGCGGGGGTCGCGGCCCTCTGCGATATCGGTGAAGCCGTTGCTGTCGTCGCCTTCGATCGAGCCGCCGGAGGCAGGGGGCGTACTCGGCGCCTCGGGCCGTGGCCGCGAGGGCCTGAGCGAGCCCTTGGAATCGTCGGCCGAAACCGGCACGGCCCCGAAAGCCAGGATGATCGCCGCCAGCGCGGCCGTCGCACGACGCAGATGAATAGCCATGAAAGGAGCCCGCTCCCATTCCCCCATGGCCGCCAGCCTATGCGAAGCCCGCGCCGCGGCCAATCCCCGAGGGTGCCATTATCGCGCGATTCCACGCGCCCCGGTGTGATCCACACCATTGTCTCGCATCCGCCAAGATGTTCGGTTAGGTTGCCGATCCGAAGGGTCCCCGCACTGGGGCGGTGCCGCCGCCCGGTGGTACCGGCGGACGGCCCGAATCCGATCGCTCTGCAGGACCCACGAGAGGGGAAACGATGAACAAGATTGTCCTTGGCGCCGTGACGGCCGTTGTGGTCGGCGTGGGGGCTGCCGCCGGCTGGTATTTCCTGGGCAAGGAAAAGGGTCCGGGCGTCATGACCACCGGCACCGCGCCGGCGCTCGATTGCAGCACGATCAAGGCCGACGTCGACGCCACCTTCGCGGCCCTGCCGCCCGAACTGAAGGCGACCTATTCCGGCCTCGAGTGCAGCGCGCAGAAGCTGCTCTTCGCCGAACTGCGCTTCGGTGTCCTGGGTGCCGGTGGCGCCGAGGAAGGCGCCGTCAAGCTGAGCGCCGTGGTGCTCGACAATCCCTTCGCCGCCAACGCGAAGAAGATCTTCAACGCCGCCTCCTATCCCGCCGGCCAGACGCCTTCGGCCGAGCGCCTGGCGCTCGCCGGCCATCTGACCGCGGCCAAGGTGACGATCGGGCCGGAAGCCGGCGGCGGCGTCTCCTTCGAGAATCTCGATATCGCCGATCTCGGCGCGCGCCAGTTCGCCAAGGCCCCGCCGGCCACGCTGGCGGCCCTCGGCACGCTCGCGCCGGCCGACCTCGCGGACCTGCTGCAGGCCTTCTCCTTCTCGTCCTTCGGCTTCAAGAACGTGGCCGGCGGCCCGCAGGGCTCCGAGCCTGTGCTGCACATCGCCTCGATCGTGTTCTCGGCCTTCGACGGTGCCAAGCTGGGCGGTCTCGACATCGCGTCGGTCTCGGCCAAGCCGGAAGCCGGTGCGGCCGGCGGCGTCACCATCGGCAGCCTGTCGCTCAAGGGGATCGGCGTCGCCGACCTCGCCACCCTGCTCTCCTCGGCCGGCGGCATGGCCTCGACCGATGCCGAGAGCGTGAAGCTGCTGCTGGCGATCAGTGCCGACCAGGCGACCCTGAAGGACTTCCAAGCCTCGGGCTTCTCCGGCCCGGACGATCAGGTGAAGCTCGCCACGGTCGATATCCAGGCGCTCAAGGCGCTCGCCTTCAAGAGCGTGACGGTGCAGGGCCTCGAAGGCTTCTCCAGCGAAGCCGACGTCGCCTTCAAGCTCGGCAAATTCACCGTGACCGGCGTCGACGTCGGCTCCGCGCTGCAGGGCCTGGCGGCCGGCGGCGACCCCGACTACTCGAAGCTGCGCATCGACGGTTACGAGCTCTCGGACCTGTCGATCGGGCCCAAGGGCGCGACCCCGGTCACCCTGGCTTCGCTGGTCGCGAGTTCCAGCGACTACGTGGACGGTATCGCTACCCGCGGCACCGCCAAGCTGACCGGCTTCACCTTCCCGGCGACCGTGATCCCCAACGAGGAAGACCGCAAGCCGCTGACCGAACTCGGCTATGATGCGATCAAGCTGGAGATCAGCTCGGACTACACCTACGATCCGAAGACCAAGGCGATCGATCTCAGCGACTTCACGGTGAAGCTGCTCGACGGCGGCACCCTGAAGCTCACCCTGAACTTCGGCAACTTCGACCTGAAGGCGCTGCAGGCCGCCTCGGCCTCGTTCGAGCCGCCGGCTGCCCTGTTGGCCGCGACCGTGGTGAAGGCGACCCTGTCCTATTCGGACGACTCGCTGATCCAGCGCGTGCTCAAGATGGCCGCCAAGGAGCAGAACACGACGCCGGACGCCCTGCTCGCCCAAGGCAAGGAAATGCTGAAGATGCAGGTCCAGTCGGCCCCCGGCCCGATCACCAAGGCGGTCCTCGAAGGTGTCCTCGCCTTCCTCGAAAAGCCGAAGTCGCTGACCGTCACCGCCGCGCCCTCGAAGCCGATCAGCTTCGTCGAACTGGGCGGCAAGATGGACAATCCGGAGTCGCTCGCGGCGGCTCTCGGGATCTCCGTCAAGGCGAACTGAAGCTCGCACACCACTGTCGAGGGGGCGCTCCAGCCGGGGCGCCCCTTTTTCCATCCGCCGGTCCCCCCGGGCCCGGCCGCCGGGCAAGAGACCATGCGCCGCTTTCTCCTGATCGCCCTCGCCGTCGTCGTGGCTCTCGGCTTTGCCGCCTATCGCTACCGCTTCGACCTGTTGGCCTTCATGATCACGCCGTCGGCCGCATTCGACAGCGCCAAGGTGCCGCCGGCGCCGGACTACGCCGATGGCGCGACCTGGCTCGCCCTACCGGCCAGGACCGATGCCGCCGACGAGGTGCCGGCCCACGCCGTACCGGGCGACAACCAGGGCCGCGCCCCGGCCGACGTCTTCTATATCCACCCGACCACCTATGTCGACGCCGCCGGCTGGAATGCGCCCTGGGGCGACCCCGATGCCGCCAAACTGGCCGGGCAGCTCACCCAGGTTTCCGCCTTCAACGGCTGCTGCCGCATCTATGCGCCCTATTACCGCCAGGCGACGCTGGCCACCTTCTCGGCCGATTCCGGCGCCAGCGGGGCCAAGGCCCTGACCGTGGCTTATGGCGACGTCGAGCGCGCCTTCCGCTACTACCTGGCCCATTGGAACCAGGGGCGGCCCTTCATCCTGGCCGCCCACAGCCAGGGCGCGCTGCATCTCCAGCGCCTGTTGGCGACGGTGGTGGCGCCCGATCCTTCGCTGCGCGCCCGCCTGGTCGCCGCCTATGCAGTCGGCTATCCGCTCGCCCTCGAGCTCTTCAACGGACCGCTCAAGCCCTTAGTGCCCTGCCGCGAACCGGGGCAGACGGGCTGCGTGCTGACCTGGTCCAGCATCGCGCGCGACGGCGACCCCGGCTTCTACCGCTTCCGGGCGCCGGTTTGGGACGCCAGGACGGAAAGCGGCCTGGCCCCGATCGCCGGCCGGCCCATCCTGTGCGTCGATCCGGTCTCGTTCCGCATGGACCAGACCCTGATTCCGCGCCAGGCCAACCGCGGCGGCACCGTCCATTCGATCGTTTCCGGCGGGCCGGAACCGATCACACCGGCCCTGGTCGACAGTCAGTGCCAGGACGGCATCCTGCGCATCTCCGAGCCGGAACCTTACGTCTTCCGCGCCATCCTGCTGCCCGGGCGCGATTTCCATATCTACGACTACGCCCTGTTCTGGCAGGACATCAGGCTCGACGCGATCGGCCGGGTGAACGCTTTCCTGGCCCGGCCGGAGCCGAGTGCCGCCCCCGCCCCCGCGCCCTGACGCCGCACGTGCTGGAAAGCCCGCCGGCTTTCCGCCATGATCCGGCCCCTGTTTCGCATCGGATCGACATGAGCACGACCAGACCCCGCACGGCCCTGGTGACCGGCGCCGCCGGCTTCATCGGCTATCACCTGACCCGCCGGCTGCTGCGCGACGGCTTCCGCGTCATCGGCGTCGACAGTCTGAACGACTATTACGACGTCGCCCTGAAGCAGCGCCGCCAGGCCATGCTGTCCCAGGCCGAGCAATTCCGCTTCGTCCACGCCAAGGTCGAGGAACCGGGCCTGCTGCGCGGCCTGATGGAAGAAGAGCATCCGGACGTGATCGTGCATCTGGCCGCCCAGGCCGGGGTGCGCTATTCGATCGACAATCCGCGCGCCTATGTCGAGGCCAATCTGCTCGGCACTTTCGAGCTTCTGGAGGCGGCGCGGGCGGTGCCGCCGCAGCACATGCTGCTCGCCTCCACCTCCTCGGTCTACGGCGCCAATACCGAGATGCCCTATGCCGAGACGCAGAAGGCGGACAGTCAGATGTCCTTCTATGCGGCGACCAAGAAATCGAACGAAGCGATGGCGCATTCCTATGCCCATCTGTTCGGCCTGCCGACCACCATGTTCCGTTTCTTCACGGTCTATGGCCCCTGGGGCCGGCCGGACATGGCGCTGTTCAAATTCACCGCCAACATCCTGGCCGGCAAGCCGATCGACGTCTTCAACCACGGCGACATGAAGCGCGACTTCACCTATGTCGAGGATCTGGTCGACGGCATCCGCCTGCTGATAGACACCCCCCCGGTGCGCCCGGCCGAGGGCGAGGCTGTGCCCGAGGGCGACAGCCTGTCCCCGGTGGCGCCCTGGCGGGTCGTCAACATCGGCAATTCCAATGCCGTCCAACTGATGGATTTCATCCGGGCGATCGAGACCGCGACCGGCGGCAAAGCGACCCTGAACATGCTGCCGATGCAGGCGGGCGACGTCCCCGCTACCTTCGCCGACGCCGGCCTCCTCCAGCGCCTGACCGGCTACAAGCCGAAAACCCAGGTGCCGGAAGGGGTCGCCCGTTTCGTCGAATGGTACAGGGACTATTACGGCGTCTGACGGCAACGGCCTGCCGGGCGGGGCGGTCGAGCCCTGCTGCGCCCTCTATTCCCGCGAAACCGGCCTGCCCTGCCCCGCCGACCACACGGTCAGGAATCCGGTCACGATCTGTTGGAACAGCTTCGGCGGCAGCAGGCCGTAATCGTAGCGGTCTTTCCCCTGTTGGACGGGCGGCAGATCATAGCCCGGCCACACGAACTCGTTGCCCTCGTTGAGGACTACCCACGAACGCTGACCGTCGAGGCCGAGGTGAGCCTTGACGCGCGGAGGCAGCTCGATCGCCAGTGATGGATCGGACAGCGGAACATGGGTGACGGGCAGGACAGTCACCAGGGTCGTCTGCAGGGTCGTCTGCTCGTCGGGGTGTTCATCGCCAGCACGATCACGCAAGGCCGTGTTTTGCGGCCCTCTTCCAGGCCTGCCTGCTGCTCATGATGCCAGAGGTAGGAATAGGAAATGACCATGCCGAGCTGCGGGACAGGAAGCGGCATGGCAGGTCAGTCACTCGCCTTCCAGCAATGCGTTCAGATGGTCGTGCTCCGGGGACATACGCCCGGCCGCGATCGCCTCCGCCTTGTCGCGCGGCAAATCGGCCGTGGCGAAGGACTGGCGGGCGAGGTTCTTGTAGCGCTGCAGTTCCTCGAATTCGGCCGCCGAGACGAAATAGCCTGTCGCACGCCCATGGCTGGTGACGGCGATCGGCTCGCGCTGGGCGATCTCGCGGTAGCGGCCAAAATTCTTGGCGAACTCGCTGGACGGAACTTCACGCATCGGCGCCCTCGCTCTTTGTTCCGGAATTTACGGATTTTCCGGAATTTTTCAAGTGCCTGTGGGCGTCGCATCCCGGCAGCCGGATCTCCGCGCCGCCCATGACGATGAAGGCGGAGATCAGCCGACCACGCGCTCGAACAGATAGAGGCAGAGGCCGATCAGGCCGCCGACCACGGTGCCGTTCACGCGGATGAACTGGAGGTCGCGGCCGACCTGGGTCTCCAGCTTGTCGACGATGGTGCGGGTTTCCCATTTCTGCACGATCGAGCCGATCCATTCGCCGATCTGTTCGCGCCGCGCGACCACGCTGTTCAGCACGGCGTGTTCGATCCAGCTCTGCAGCGTGGCGCGGATCTCGGGATCGCGGGTCAGGGTCTCGCCATAGACGCGCATGGCGGCGTCGATCTGGCGGCGCAGGGCCGAATCCTCCGACTTGGCGTCGGCCACGATCCGCTCCTTCATCGAGCGGGCGATATCGCGGAAATATTGCTTCAGCGTCTCGTTGCCGAGCAGGCGGTGCAGCATCTCCTCGCCCTTGGCCCGCATTTCCGGGCTGGTGCGGAGTTCATGGACGAAATCCCGGGTCGCCTCGTCGAACTGCTGGCGCCACGGCCCGTCGGGCGAGCGGATCTCGTTCAGCGTATTGTCGAGGGCGGCGAGCACGCGGATATAGACCGCACGGTCGACCGCCTTGGGCAGCCAACGCGGCAATTGTTCGTCGACCCGCTTCTCGATCAGCTCCTTGTTGTCGTGCACCAGACGGTGGGCGCGCTCGAGCAGCTCGTCCAGGAGGCGCTGGTGATGGCCCTCGTTGGTCAGGAGCTGGACGATCTGGCCGAGGATCGGGGCGACGCCGATATCCTTCACCCGGGCCGAGAGATTGGTCTGCATGAAGCGGCCGACGTCCTCGTCGTCGAGCGCGTTCAGGATGCCGGGCACCGCATTGGCCATGCGTTCGGCGGCGCGGGCGCGATTCTCGGGCTGGTCGAGCCAGTCCGCGATCACCTTGGGCAGATCGATCTGGCGGAGCTTGGCCACCACTTCCTCGGGCTTGAGGAAATTGCTGGCGACGAAGCGGCCGAGGGTGACGCCGATGCGCGCCTGGTTGCGCGGCACGATCGCGGTATGGGGGATCGGAATGCCGAGCGGATGGCGGAACAGGGCGGTGACCGCGAACCAGTCGGCCAGGCCGCCGACCAGGGCGGCCTCGGCGAAGGCACCGGGAATGGCGATCCAGGGCAATTCCGTCGCCAGCAGCCGGCTCAGCACGAAGATGCAGGCCATGACCAGGATCATCGAGCCGGCGACCAGCTTCATGCGGCGAAGGGCGGCGACCTTCTGTTCGTCGGTCAGGGGGGCCGGCAGAGCGTGAGTCATGGGGCGGGGACGGGCCTTGTTTTGTCGGCTTACAAAATGCGCGTTGCCAGACTCGCCGAACCCGCCCCGATGTCAA